>NZ_JAPEHX010000031.1:0-33876 GCF_028823655.1 Exiguobacterium sp. B2(2022)
ATTTTCTTTCTATACCTTTCGCTCGTTGTAGGAAATGTTGAATTCGGAATAAAATTGTCATTATTTTCTGATGATAACGTTTTCAAACATAGCGATTTCGGGGTATAATATTAATGAACCACCTGGTTCCACTTTCTTTTAGAAATGAAGCAGGAGATTCCGTCTCGTTCGACGAATCATTGGTTCAAGCGGTTATTTTAAGGAGGAGTTCAGATGATTTATAACATTCGCGGCGAAAACATTGAGGTCACACCAGCAATCAAAGACTATGTCGAGAAAAAGCTGGAGAAGTTGACTCGGTATTTCACAACTCCTACGGATGCACAGACGGCTTACGTCAACTTAAAAGTGTATAACGAGAAACAAAAAGTGGAAGTGACGATTCCGATGCCGAACTTGTTGCTCCGTGCCGAGGACATCAACCTCGACATGTACGCGGCAATCGACCTCGTCGTCGATAAATTGGAACGTCAAATCCGTAAACACAAAACGAAACTCAACCGTAAAGGACGCGGGAAAGAAGGTGGCGTCGGCGAGTACTTCAAGTCCCTCGAAGGACCTGATGATGCACCGGCCGTCTACGATGAGGACGAGGCAGAACTCGAACTCGTACGGACGAAACGCTTCACATTGAAACCGATGGACACGGAAGAGGCGATTCTTCAAATGGACATGCTCGGTCACAGCTTCTTCGTCTTCTCTGACGCGGAAACGGGCAACACGAACGTCGTCTACCGTCGTAAAGATGGGAAGTATGGCTTGATCGAACCAGAATAATATACTTGACCTTACACGACCCTCCGGCTTCGGAGGGTCGTTTCGTTTTGCCTTTCCTTGAAAGGTGGCACCACTTCGGTTAAACTGTACATTAGGGAAAAAACATGCATTTTTTAGTGAGTGCAGAGGAGATATGAGTATGGCGAACTTTTTGAAAGAGTTATTTGCTCCACAGAAACGAGTATTGAAAAAAGCAGAGAAAGCGGCCGACTTGATCGAGTCGTTCGCCGAACCAATCAAAGCATTGTCAGACGAACAGCTTCAAGCGAAAACGGAAGAGTTCCGTGCACGCCTAGAGAAAGGCGAGACGCTCGACGATATCTTGCCAGAGGCGTTCGCGGTCTGTCGTGAGGCATCAGAGCGTGTGCTCGGCATGCGTCACTATCGTGTCCAGCTCATTGGGGGTTACGTGCTCCACAACGGTGACATCGCCGAGATGAAAACCGGTGAAGGGAAGACGCTCGTTGCGACACTTCCGGTCTACTTGAACGCGCTCACGGGCCGTGGCGTACACGTCGTAACGGTCAACGAATACTTGGCGAAGCGAGATAAAGAACTCATGGAGCCGCTCTATTTCGCACTCGGTCTCTCGGTCGGCCTCAACGTGTCGAACATGGACCGTGTCGAGAAACAGGCGGCCTACAATTGTGATATCACGTACTCGACGAACAACGAGCTCGGATTCGACTACCTCCGTGACAACATGGTTCTTTATAAGGAAGACCGTGTGCAACGCGAGCTCTACTATACGATTGTCGATGAAGTCGACTCAATCCTCATCGATGAGGCGCGTACCCCGCTCATCATCTCAGGATCGGCCCAAAAATCGACGGAACTCTACACGCGTGCAGATGCATTCGTCCGTACGTTAAAAGAGGAAGACGATTACACGGTCGACGTGAAGACGAAATCGGTCCTCTTGACGGACCAAGGGGTCGACCTCGCCGAGAAGTTCTTCGGCATCGACAACTTGTTCGCCATCGAGCACGTCGCGGTCAACCACCACGTCGGGCTCGCCCTTCGTGCGAACGCGGTCATGCATCACGACATCGACTATATGGTGCGTGACGGACAAGTCATGATCATCGACCAGTTCACCGGTCGTGTCATGGACGGACGTCGCTACTCGGAAGGTCTTCACCAGGCCATCGAGGCGAAAGAAGGCGTCGAGATTCAGCGTGAATCGATGACGCTCGCGACGATCACGTATCAGAACTACTTCCGTATGTACGAGAAGCTTGCCGGGATGACCGGTACGGCGAAGACAGAGGAAGAAGAGTTCCGTAACATCTACAACATGCAAGTCGTGACGATTCCGACGAACAAACCGATTCTTCGTGAGGACCGCTCAGACCTCATCTTCAAGTCGATGGAAGGGAAGTTCAAAGCCGTCGTCGAGGAGATTGCGACGGTCCATGCGACTGGTCAACCGATCCTCGTCGGTACGGTTGCCGTCGAAACGTCTGAATACTTGAGCAAGCTCTTGACGAAGAAGAAGATTCGTCACGATGTCTTGAACGCGAAGAACCACGCGCGTGAGGCGGAAATCATCGAGAACGCCGGTCAAAAAGGCTCGGTCACGATCGCGACGAACATGGCCGGTCGTGGTACCGACATCAAGCTTGGCGAAGGTGTCATCGACCTCGGTGGTCTCTATATCATCGGGACAGAGCGTCACGAGTCACGCCGGATCGATAACCAGCTCCGTGGTCGTTCAGGTCGTCAAGGGGACCCGGGTAAATCCCAGTTCTACTTGTCACTCGAAGATGAGCTCATGCGTCGCTTCGGAACGGACAGCCTCCAGAACATGATGGAGCGTCTCGGGATGGACGATACGCAACCAATCGAGAGCCGCATGGTCTCGAAAGCCGTCGAATCGGCTCAAAAACGCGTCGAAGGAAACAACTACGATGCGCGTAAACAGCTTCTCGGTTACGATAACGTCATGGCCGACCAACGGAAAGTCATGTATAAAGACCGCTCGAGCATCCTCGAGAACGAGTCGGTCACAGATATCGTCCGTTCGATGATGGCACAGACGGTCGAACTCGGTGTCGGTCAATATACGCCGATCGAACTCGTGCCAGAAGAGTGGAACATCGACGAGCTCGCGCACTGGGCGAACCAGACGCTCGCGCTCGAGCGTACGGTCGAAGGCAAAGACTTCTTCGGCAAAGAGCGTGAAGAGATCATCGAACTCCTCATGGAGCGCGTGAACGAGCAATACGAGGCGAAACGTCAACTCGCACCGCCTGAGCGCTTCAACGAGTTCGAGAAGATCATCGTGCTCCGTGCCGTCGACTCGCACTGGATGTCTCACATCGACCACATGGATCAGTTGCGTCAAGGGATTCATCTCCGTGCATACGGACAGAACGACCCGCTCCGCGAGTATCAGGCGGAAGGGATCAACATGTTCGATGCGATGAACGCAGCCATCTCAGAAGAAGTGACAGGCTTCGTGCTCCGTGCCGAAGTCGGGGACAACCTCCGACGCGAGAAAGTCGTCGAAGAAGAAGTCGCCGTCTCAGGCAAGGAAGACGCACCGGTCAAGAAGAAACCGGTCCGTCGTTCGAAAGAAGACAGCATCGGCCGGAACGATCCGTGCTGGTGTGGGTCTGGTAAGAAGTTCAAGAACTGTCACGGTAGACAACAGGCTTAATTATTGAAGAGGCGGGTCCGCTCGCCTCTTTCCTACGGAAAGGTGAATCAACACTATGGAAATTTCAGATATTCGGAACGAACTTGAGGCGATGGCGAAGCGCCTCGAGAACTACAGAGCTTCGCTCAACTTAACGGAGAAGGAAGCGCGCATCGCCGAGCTCGAGAACGAGATGACGTACCCTGACTTTTGGGACAACCAAGAGAAGGCACAAAAAGTCATCGACGAGTCGAACGGCCTCAAGGCGATGGTCGACAAGTATCAAGACCTCGCGACACAACATGAGGACGGCGAAGTGACGCTCGAACTCATCAAAGAAGAGCCGGATGCCGAGATGCAAGAAGAGCTCGCGGAGACGATTCAATCGCTCAAGAAAGAGTTCGATGATTTCGAGCTCGAGATCCTCTTGAACGGACCGTACGATGCGAACAACGCGATTTTGGAATTACACCCGGGTGCGGGCGGTACCGAGTCACAGGACTGGGCATCGATGCTTCTTCGGATGTATCAGCGCTTCGCAGACAAGCAAGGCTGGAAAGTCGAGACGGTCGACTACCTTCCTGGTGAAGAAGCGGGCGTCAAGTCGGTCACGCTCCGCATCGTCGGGCACAACGCGTACGGCTACTTGAAGGCGGAGAAAGGGATTCACCGTTTGGTCCGCATTTCGCCGTTCGACTCGTCAGGCCGTCGTCACACGTCGTTCGTGTCATGTGACGTCATGCCAGAATTCGATGACGACATCGAAATCGAAGTACGGACAGAAGACCTCCGCATCGACACGTATCGCGCGTCAGGTGCCGGCGGACAGCACATCAACACGACAGACTCTGCCGTCCGGATCACGCACGTGCCGACAGGCGTTGTCGTCTCTTGTCAGACAGAACGTTCACAGATCAAGAACCGTGAGTCGGCGATGAAGATGTTGAAAGCGAAATTGTACCAACGCGAACTCGACGAGCAACAACGTAAGCTCGACGAGATCCGTGGGGAAAAAACGGACATCGGTTGGGGTAGCCAAATCCGTTCATACGTCTTCCACCCGTATTCGATGGTCAAAGACCACCGTACGAACCACGAGGTCGGAAACACAAGTGGTGTCATGGATGGCGACGTCATGCCGTTCATCGATGCTTACCTTCGTAAAACAAATATGTGATGCATGTGGCTCAAAGACTCCTGTCTTTGGGCCACGTTGTCTGTAAAGGAGAATTTCTTTAATGAAGCAAATCGTCAAAGACTATCTATATTTGTTGACGGGCTCGGTGTTCGTCGCCTCGGCCTTCAGCTTGTTCCTGTTGCCGAATAACCTTGCGTCGGGCGGGGTGAGCGGGATCTCGGTCATCACGTATGAACTGTTCGGCATCTCGCCGGGGGCGTTCCAGCTCGTGGCGAACGTGTTGCTACTTATCATCGGATGGGCCATCCTCGGTCTCGGCTTCGGCGTGAAGTCGCTCGTCGGCTCCATCTTTTTACCGGGTGTCATCCTCTTTTATGAGGCGATCGATGCGGGAGCTGCCGTGAACGATACGTTACTCGCCGCCATCTTCGGTGGAGTCGGCGTCGGTGTCGGACTCGGGCTCATCTTCCGAGGACGTGCCTCGACAGGCGGAATGGACTTGATCGCACAGATCTTACATAAGTTCACGCACATCCCGCTCTATCTTTGTATCGCCATCCTCGACGGTATGGTCGTCTTGACCGCTGCTGTCACGTTCTCGTTCTCGACCGGGCTCTATGCACTTATTGCGTTATTCATCACGGTCAAGATGATCGACTTCGTCCAGCTCGGGTTCACACAGGACAAGATGGCGTATGTCATCTCAGAGAAGCGGGACTTCATCGTCAGGGCCGTCTTTGAGGAGCTCGACCGTGGCGCGACGGAGATTCAGGCGATCGGGGCGTATTCTCGTCTCGACCGTCCGATGCTCATGATCGTCGTCCGTCAGAGCGAGGTGAGCCGTCTGAAAGAGATCATCCGTCGGATCGACCCGGAGGCGTTCCTCGTCTTCAGCGAGGCGCACGAGGTGCTCGGACAAGGGTTCACGTCGGATAAACGCTACATCAACGTCCCGTAAGTTGTGGAATCTTTGTGTACTTTTCGTGAGATTAGGTTAGAAAGTGTACGTGAACGGCTATAATGGTAAATGTAGGTCATTTCTACAACTTAGGAGGGGAACGTGGTTATGAAAAAATGGATGATGGCCATCGGCCTCGGCGCCATGCTGACACTCGGCGCATGTGGCGGCGGCGAAGAAGAGGATACGTCGAGCAACGGGGATTCGGGCTCGAACACGGCATCGGTTGACGCGGAAGCGGTATACGCACAAAACTGTGCGGCATGTCACGGTGCAAACCTTGAAGGAATGAGTGGTCCGTCACTCGAGCAAGTCGGTGCTCGTCTGTCGGCAGAAGAGATTGAAAACGTCATTCGTAACGGTCAAGGCGCGATGCCTGCGAACGTCCTCGAAGACGATGAAGAGATCACGGCAGTTGCCGCTTGGCTCGCTGAGAAAAAATAAGACACGGAAGCATGAGGTGGACATTTACCTCGTGCTTTTTTGTTTGGGGTGTTATTGCTTAGGGAATTATTGTTAGGGTTGTAGTAGACGTTATGGAAATGGAGTGATGACAATTGAAGACGAAACTGATTGACTGGCCGACTTTTATCGGCTCGTTTGTATTACTGTTAGGGGTGACGTTACCGCTCATCTTCTTCCCGGAGACCGGTAAGGCCTGGGTCGGGGCGGCGAACGAATACATGACCTCTAACTTCGGAGTATTGTACTTAGCGATGGGCTTAGGTGCATTCGGATTTTTGATCTTTATTGCCTTTAGTAAGAATGGCCACATCAAGTTAGGTCGTGAAGATGAAGAACCCGAATTTAGTACGTTCTCCTGGGCGGCGATGTTGTTTGCTGCCGGCATCGGGTCGAGTATCCTTTATTGGTCGGTCATTGAATGGGTCTACTATTATGAAGGACCACCGTTCGGATTGACACCCGAGTCACCTGAAGCCATCCAATGGTCGACGGCATACGGCATGTTCCACTGGGGTCCGATTGCCTGGGCAATCTATACGTTACCGGCATTGCCGATCGCCTATTTCTTCTATGTCCGTAAAAAGTCAGTACTGAAAGTCAGTGAAGCGGTACGTCCCGTGATTGGTAAATGGGCGGACGGACCACTCGGCAAATTGATTGATATCTTATTTATTTTTGGGTTATTAGGCGGTGCCGGGACGACGCTCGCGCTCGGGACGCCAATGATTGCCGAAGGGGTCAACGAACTGACTGGGATTCCTGTCACGCTCGGCATGCAAGCCGTCATCATGTTGATTTGTACCGTCATCTTTGCCGTCAGTTCGTATATCGGGCTGAAGGGCGGAATCAAAGTACTAAGTGACTTGAACATCTGGCTCGCGCTCGGGATTTTGACGTTTGTGTTCATCTTTGGACCGACACGTTTCATTTTGGAGACGACATTCAACGGAGTCGGGATTGTCATGGACAACTTCTTCCGTATGGCGACGTGGATGGAACCGTTCGGTGACTTCGGCGGATTCACGACAACGGGGTTTCCGGAATCGTGGACCGTATTCTATTGGGCATGGTGGCTCGTGTACGCACCGTTCGTCGGACTGTTCGTCGCCCGCATCTCGCGTGGCCGGACGATTCGAAATATGATCTTCGGGACGATGGTGTACGGGACGCTCGGATGTATCCTGTTCTTCGGGATTCTCGGGAACTACGGGCTGTACCTCCACTTGAGCGGCACGTTCGATGTCGTCGGCTATATGGCGGCGAACGGACCAGCTCCGACCATCATCGCCATCATCAGCCAGTTGCCGTTCGGTAAGGTTGTCGTGGGCGTCTTCACGCTTCTCGCCATCATCTTCTTGGCGACGACGTTCGATTCATCGTCTTACATTTTGGCATCGGTCACACAGAAACATGTCGAGGACGAGCCGATCGTCTGGAACCGTCTCTTCTGGGCGTTCGCACTCGCAATCATGCCACTCACGCTCATGTTCCTCGGCGGACTTGATACGCTACAGACAGCGAGTATCGTCGGTGGGTTCCCGCTGATCTTTATCATGTTCCTCCTGGCCTGGTCGTTCGTTCGAGTGTCGAGTCGGGATATCCGAGCCTCCGATGATTATGAATCGTCGACGATCCATATCAAATATCGGAAACGGAAAAAGTCTCCGTTTGACGCATTGAAAGAAAAACCACATGACTAATTATTGACGATATCGTGAAGGGTGTTCCTACGGGAGCACCCTTTTTGAAGTGCGGTTTCAACTTTTTCTTACATATAGAGAAAGCGAGGTTCTTCGCGACATTTTCCCACTGAACTCAATCGAACTGAAACAATCCTGTAATGGTCTTTTAAAAGTTGGATTGATATAATTGTAGTCGCTTCAACTATGCCCTAGATGAATTTTTGACCAGGCGAATATGAAAAAACGACACCTTGACAGCGGGAGTCGTTTCCTGTAAAAAAGACTCTAGGCGAAATATACAGTAACTAAAACAATTGATTCAACTTCGTCATAGATGCATACAAATATTAAAAAAAGGGTAGGGAATACGTTATGATCTCGATGCAAAAAGTCAGTAAAGTATATCCAAACGGCGTCGTAGCCATGGATGACCTCGATCTAGAGATTCGCGACGGCGAGTTCCTTTATGTGGTCGGGCCTTCCGGTGCCGGAAAGTCGACCTTCATGAAGATGATTTATCGTGAGGAGAAACCGACAGGCGGTCAATTGTTAATTGACGGACTAGATGTCGGAAAAATTAAGGACCGGCACGTGCCGAAGCTGCGCCGCCAACTCGGCGTCATCTTCCAAGACTTCAAGTTGCTCCCGACACTCACTGTCTATGAGAACGTTGCGTTCGCATTAGAAGTCGTCGGGGCAGACGCGACGTCGATTCGTAAACAAGTCATGGATGTGTTGAACCTTGTCGGATTGAAAAACAAGGCACGCAACTATCCAGATGAACTCTCAGGTGGAGAGCAACAACGTGTCTCAATCGCACGGGCGATCGTGAACAAACCAAAACTCATCATCGCCGATGAGCCGACAGGAAACTTGGACCCGGAAACGGCATGGGGCATTATGGAAGTGTTTGAAGAAATTCACCGCCGCGGAGCGACAATCGTCATGGCGACGCACAACCGTGACATCGTTGATAAGATTCGTCACCGCGTCATCGCGATTGAGAATGGGAAAGTAGTTCGCGATGAAGAGAAAGGAGCATATGGCTATGATGTTTAAGACTGGATTGCGCCATTTGCGTGAGGGGTTCAAAGGAACACTTCGTAATGGATGGATGTCGTTCGCGGCGATCAGTGCCGTGACAATCACCTTGTTGCTTGTCGGTGTCTTCGCACTCGTCATGTTCAACGTCAATGAGATCTCGGACAACGTCGAGAACGATGTCGAGATTCAAGTGTTCATCACCCGGACAGCGGATGAGAACTCGGTAGAGAAACTCGGACAGAACATTGAACAAGTGCCGGGCGTCTCGACGGTCACGTTCAGCTCGAAAGAGGATGAATTGCAGAAGTTCCAGACTCAACTCGGGGACGATGCGGCGGCATACGGAACGGTTGAGAAAGACAACCCGCTCCACGCCCGTTATATCGTCAAAGCGCAAGACCCGACAGAACTAGAGGAAGTGGCCAAGTCGGTCAGTTCACTTGAAAATGTCGACGATGTGAAGTACGGAAAAGACTACATCGACAAAATGTTTGCCTTCTTCAACGGGATTCGCATCGGTGGACTCGCGTTGATTGTCGGACTGACATTGATGGCGATGTTCTTGATCTCGAACACGATCAAGATGACCATCTTCTCACGTCGTCGTGAGATTGAAATCATGCGACTCGTCGGAGCGAAGAACAGCTTCATCCGCTGGCCGTTCTTTATCGAAGGACTGCTTCTCGGTATGCTTGGTGCTCTCGTCCCGATTCTCGTCATTTATTTCGGATATGACGTCGCATATAGTGCTTTACAACCATCGCTTGATCAATTGAATAGTGATATATTTAAGTTGATTGATCCATCGACGCTCACGGTACAAGTATCGCTCGTCTTACTTGCACTCGGTGCGTTCATCGGAATCTGGGGATCGACGACATCGCTCGGTCGCTTCTTGAAAATCTAACTTAAATAAGGAGGAGTTGGCGGATGAAACGTTCGCTTGCGCTAGGGTTGTGTGTATCATTACTTGCCATGCCGGTCATGGCGACAGAGAAAGACACGTTAAAAGCTCGACAAGACCGACTATCCAATGAATTGGAGGAGTCGAAAAAAGCGCAGGCCGAGACGGATGCCGAGCTCGAGGTCACCGAGGCAGAACGGGATGCCGTGCAGACGGAAATTCTCGTCGTCGATGACCGCTTGAATGATTTGAGTGAACAAATCGCGATTCAACAGCACGAGGTCGATACGGCTCGTGAAGAGCTTGAGGCGACCCGCCAACAACTTTCCGTTCAGGAAGAATACTTGGAAAGACAGAAGGAACTGTTAAACGAGCGCCTTCGCGTCTTACAAGTACATGAAGATTCTTCTTATTTACAAGTCATTTTTGAGTCCCGTTCCTTCGGCGATTTCGTGACCCGGGTCATGACGGCCCGCACAATCGCTGAGCAGGATCGGGAGCTCATACATAATTATATGAGTGAGATGGAACGTCTCGAATCGTTAGAGACGACACAACGTACTCAGCTCTCCTTCATCAAACAAAAAGAGCGTGAGCTCGTCATCACGAAACAAGATCTTGACCGGACGGCCGAGAAGAAACGTGACTTGTTGGTCGAACTGAACGAACAAGTCGAGCAGCTCGAACTCGAAAAAATGACGCGCAGCGAAGAACAAGCCGTCATGGCCGAACAGAACCGCATCATCAGTGAACAGCTTGAGGCAATCGCGACAGCTGAACGAGAAGCCGCTGAAGCGGCAGAACGTGCGAAGCGAGAAGCCGAGGCACGCGCAGCTGAAGAACGGGCACGCGCCGAAGCCGAGGCGCGGGAAGCGGAGACGGAAGTCGCGGCACCTGAAGTGACGCCACCGCCAGCACAGCCTGCTGAAACACCGACGAACGTGTCCACTTCGACTGGATTCGTCCGCCCCGTTTCCGGTTACGTCTCGAGCCCGTTCGGTCCACGGAACAATCCGTTGACAGGTGTCCCTGAGATTCATAAGGGGATTGACCTCGTCAATGCCCAAGGGACACCGATTGTCGCGAGTGCACCGGGTGTCGTCATCAAGGCGGCGCCGGCGACCGGATATGGGAACGTCGTCTTCGTCTCCCACGTCATGAACGGAGAGATTTGGACGACCGTCTACGCCCATCTAAACGCGATCACGGTCGGTGCCGGTCAACAAGTCGCAGCAGGGCAGACGGTCGGGACGCTCGGCAACACCGGCTGGTCGACTGGACCGCATCTCCATTTTGAGCTACATCGAGGAAAATGGGCACCGGGACAACCGAATGCGACTGACCCAGCCCCGTATATTGGATACTGACTAAAGCGGACGCGTCCCAAATATGTGGAACGCGTCCGCTTTTCCTCTCGTTTTTGCTATACTAATGAAAAGACTTACAAAGAGAAATGAGGGACCAACCCGTGAAAAATTCAACCGCAGGACTACTCGCTGGCACAACGTTCGTGGCTGGGGCCGGTGCAGGCCTTGCGACGATGGCGTTTACAGACACATCACTTCCGATTCAGACGAATGCGGAAGGCTGGGATAAAGTCGACCAAGTGCGTGATTTAATTGAGGAACATTCGTTACAAGACATCTCGGAAGAGGATTTATTGACAGGTGCGCTCGATGGTATGACGGCAGCACTCAATGACCCGTATTCGGATTTCTTGGATGCGGAAGAAACATCGCAATTTACCGACTCGATTGAATCGAGTTTTGAAGGAATCGGCGCGACTTTGGAGAAGAAAGGAGAAGACATCTTAATCGTCGCTCCAATCAAAGGCGCTCCAGCCGAAGAGGCGGGCCTTCGTCCTGGTGATATCATCACGGCGGTCGACGGGGAGTCGATCGAAGGGATGGACGTCCAGGAAGCCGTCCAGCTCATCCGTGGAGAAAAAGGGACGACCGTCACGTTGACGATTCGCCGTGGCAGTCAGACGGCGGACTATGAGATCACGCGTGACACGATTCCGATTGAGACAGTATTCTCAGAAGTGAAGGAGCAAGACGGCAAAAAAATCGGCTATCTGCAAGTGACGCAGTTCTCAGAACCGACGGCCGATGAGTTTCTTGAACAACTCGAACAACTCGAGTCAGAAGAGATCGACAGCTTGATCATCGACGTACGTGGGAACCCAGGTGGTCTCTTGCCAGCTGTCATCGAGATGTCGGAAGGATTCGTACCGACATCAAAACCGGTCGTTCAAATCGAAAATGCGGACGGGGACCGTGATGCACAGAATGGTCGCGCCCGTGAAGCGAAGCCGTATGAGTTATTCGTCTTGACGGATGAGGGCTCAGCCTCGGCATCCGAGATTTTGACGGGTGCGATGAAAGAAGGGGCAGGCGCGACGATCATCGGGACGAAAACGTTCGGGAAGGGCGTCGTCCAGACGGCATTCGATTTGGAGGACGGCAGCAACTTGAAGTTGACGACGAGCAAATGGCTCACGCCGGACGGGAACTGGATCAATAAAAAAGGGATTGAGCCGGACATCGAAGTGAAACAACCGGACTTCTTCAATGTGACCCGTGTGTTGACAGAAGAAGAGTCACTGCAAGTCGGCGATTACGGCGATGCCGTCTCGAACTTGCATAAAATCTTGACGGGAATCGGTTATGAGCCAGGCGGTCAACCAGGATACTATGGTGACACGATGGCAGACGCCGTGAAAGCATTCCAGACAGACAATGGTCTCGAGGCTTCTGGGACAGTCGATGAAGAGACCGCTTCGGCGCTCGAATCGAAATTGCTCGAGGCGATTCAAGATGAGGCGAACGATGCCCAATTGAACCGGGCGCTCGAAGAAGCCGCAAAATAACGTTGAATGAAAGAAAGGATTGGACCGCGTGGAAGTTGTACGAATGAGTGTTACAGCTTTATTGACGTTGTTAGGTAGTCCGCTGTTTTGGGTGACGCTCGTCGCCCTTACATACATATCGATGACACGAGTCAAACGAGAACGAGCCATGTTTCGTTCGAGACGACGCTCGCCGAAGTCGGAATGGAAGCATTTCATCTGGCCGAGTCTTCTTCTAGCGGTCCTCTCATCGGCCGCAACGATTCTACTTGAGACGACCATCACGTTTGAATGGGCCGTCTCGTTCACGGTGCTCTATACGCTCGTGGTATTGACGATGCATCCGCGATTCTTCAATCCGGTGCTTCCACTCTTTGCCTTGTTCGCGGTCGTCATGTTGCGAGATGTCGTCTCTTACGGGGCGCTCAGTGACTGGGTGAGAGAGCTCGCTCGGGTCGATTGGACGGTCTACGCGCTCACGTTCGGACTCGTCACACTCGCGGAAGCGATTCTCTTACGCTGGAACGGGCCGAAAGAGACGTCCCCGACACTGATTTTATCGAAACGTGGTCAGTTCATCGGGGGGCATGTCGTCAAACGCATTTGGTTTTTCCCGCTCGTCGTCTTCTTGCCGCCGACGTTCGGCCTCGACTGGCCGATGGTGCCAATCATTCTTCCGATTCCGATCGGGGTCAGTTTACTGTCGACCGGTGCCTTACCGGGGACGCTTCTCGCACGATTGAGCAACTATCGCGGGGTACTCGCCTTGATTGCTCTCGGTCTATTCGGTCTCTCGTATGTATGGGAGATCCCGTATGTCGACTATGCGCTGTTCGCCTTGTTCGTTCTTTATGAGCTTGGGCTTCAGTGGATCAAACGAGAGAATCGCGGTACGACACCTGTCTTCATCAATGGAAATCGTGGGGCGGTCATCGTGGACACGCTTCCGAATTCACCAGGAGAGGCGATGCAGCTCATCCCAGGTGAGTCCATCTATAAAGTGAATGGCACAATCATCACGGGAGGGCACAGTTTTTATGAGGCGCTCCAGCAACATAAACCGTACATCAAGCTCGAGGTGTTGAATCTGAACGGAGACATCCGTTTCGTTCAACGGGCGATGTATGAGACCGACCCACACGAACTCGGTATCTTGTTCGTCGGGGAGCCGACGAGCCCGCGTGTCCGACTTCGTAAATTGTAAGAGTATCCTTCACGGGGTACTCTTTTTTTGCATACGAAAAGGGCACCCGTGAGGATGCCCTTGCCACTTATACGTCAAGTTTTGATGGTTTGAATGCCATCGTTGCTTCGACCGCGTGTTGCCAACCTTTGTAGAGTGCTTCGCGATGAGACTCGTCCATGCTCGGTTCGAACTTTTTGTCGAGTTTCCATTGTTCTTTGACTTCCGCTTGGTCTTTCCAGAAACCGACGGCGAGACCTGCCAAGTAGGCGGCACCGAGTGCAGTCGTTTCACTTACTTCCGGACGTTCGACCGGTACGTCGAGGATATCCGATTGGAACTGCATGAGGAAGTTGTTGCTGACGGCTCCACCATCGACGCGAAGTGTCTTCAAGTTAATTCCTGAATCGTTCTCCATCGATGTGAGGACGTCGCGTGTCTGATAAGCGAGTGATTCAATCGTCGCACGGACGAATTGTTCTTTCTCCGTTCCGCGTGTGAGACCGAAGATGGCACCACGCACGTCAGAGTTCCAATATGGTGCACCGAGACCAACGAAGGCAGGTACGACATAAACGCCCTCTGTAGATTCGATTCGCGTCGCATACTGTTCCGAGTCTTTTGCTGATTTCAACATCCGTAATCCGTCACGGAGCCATTGGATTGCCGAACCGGCGACGAAGATTGAACCTTCGAGCGCGTATTCGACTTTTCCGTTATAGCCCCACGCAATCGTCGTCAAGAGACCATGGTCCGATTTGACGGCTTCTTCACCCGTGTTCATGAGCATGAAGCAACCCGTTCCGTATGTGTTCTTTCCTTCACCTTTTTCGAAGCACGTCTGACCGAACAAGGCAGCCTGTTGGTCACCTGCGGCTCCGGCAATCGGTACTTCGAATCCGAAGAAGTGATACGGGATCGTATTCGCATAGACTTCACTCGAAGGCTTGACTTCAGGAAGCATCGATTTCGGTACCGTCAAGATTTCGAGTAACTCGTCATCCCACTTCTGTTCGTAAATGTTGTACATGAGTGTACGTGATGCGTTCGAATAATCTGTCACGTGTGCTTGACCACCTGAGAGTTTCCAGATGAGCCATGTGTCGATTGTTCCGAAGAGAAGTTCACCGTTCTCGGCTTTCTCACGAGCGCCTTCGACGTTATCCAAAATCCATTTGACTTTCGTACCTGAGAAGTAGGCGTCGATGAGAAGACCCGTTTTGTCACGAACCATGTCCGAGTGACCTGCCGCTTTTAGCTCTTCACAGATATCAGCAGTTTGACGTGATTGCCAAACTACGACCGCAGTCTCACGTTGGTTCGTGATCCCGATCCCTGCGATTTCATTCGGATCAATATCCGCCGAACCGAACGCTTCCGCCATAACGGCGAGAACAGAACCCCAGATCTCATTGGCGTTATGCTCAACCCAGCCTGGTTTTGGGAAGTACTGTTTGAATTCGCGCTGTGCGACTGTGACGATTTTTCCATCATGATCAAAAATGATTGCCCGTGAACTTGTCGTTCCTTGGTCCAATGCTAAAATATAACGTTTTTCTTTCGCCATATGTGATTTCCTCCTTCAAAATTATGTGTTAAGGGACGAGAATGCCGTAAACGAGTGCGGCGATGACAGCACCGATAATCGGACCGACAACTGGAATCCATGAATAGCCCCAATCTGAAGAGCCTTTTCCTTTAATCGGAAGAATCGCGTGCGCGATACGTGGTCCAAGGTCACGTGCCGGGTTGATCGCATACCCCGTCGTACCACCGAGTGAGAGACCGATTGAGACGATTAAGAAACCGACGATGAGCGGATTGAGTCCGTCTGCGAATGTGTTTGCCCCGAATGACAACAACGCGAACAAGAGGACGAATGTTCCGATAATCTCACCAATCAAGTTAGATGGTGTGTTGCGGATACCTGGTGCAGTAGAGAACGTTGCGAGTTTCAAGCCTGGATCGTCCGTCGCATCGTAATGCGGCTTGTAGTGGACATATACCAAACATGCCCCGATGAACGCCCCGATAAACTGAGCAAGGATGTAGAGTGGGACATCGGCCCATGGGAATTCGCCTGCTGTCGCGAGACCAATCGTGACGGCAGGGTTGATGTGTGCGCCTCCGTAAATACCGGCTGCGTAGACCCCGACCATAACCGCGAGACCCCAACCCATTGTGATAACAATCCAGCCAGAGTTTTCCGCTTTGGAATGGCGGAGGACGACGCCGGCGACGACACCGTTACCGAGCAGAATCAATAGCATCGTACCGATAATTTCACTTACAAATGCTGACATGTGATACTCCCCTTTCTCCCTTATGCAATTTGACTTACCACTTCATTATATGCCCAAAATGTAAGCGTTTTAAAACGGTGTTTTTCAAAAATCCTACTTTTTTCCTACAAATGTTCACATTTACACCTGTAAACTTCACATAAAGAGTCAGATAGAGCGCGAGAAGTATATGATTTTGGCATCCCTTTTTAAAAATCATGGGAATTTCAATCGAATAGGAACAAGGTCCAGGATCCGACTTTCCGTGTTCTATGCTACAAAAACGATTGTGAAGCAATTCTCGAAGGATGAATGCAACAAGATTTGATGTTTCTTTTGAGACGGTAACGGAAAAAGAAATGATGATATATAAGAGAAAAGGCTTAAATCCGTATGCAAGCTAATAAGCGAATATTTGTTCGTGTCTATGGTATAATCAAGACACTATGAAATGAGAAGGTGAGGAGTATCTTATGGAATCGATTCCGTTTGCATTACAATCTGAATTTCAACCAGGAGGTGACCAGCCTGAAGCGATTCGACAACTTGTCGAAGGCGTCAATCGGGGTGACCGTTATCAGACACTCCTCGGGGCGACCGGAACAGGGAAGACGTTCACCGTCTCGAACGTCATCCAAGAAGTGAAGAAGCCGACACTCGTCCTCGCCCACAACAAGACGCTCGCTGGTCAATTGTATTCTGAGTTCAAAGAGTTCTTTCCGAACAACGCGGTCGAGTACTTCGTCAGCTATTACGACTACTATCAGCCTGAAGCGTACGTGCCTTCAACCGATACATTTATCGAGAAGGATGCGTCCATCAACGATGAAATCGATAAACTGCGTCACTCGGCGACGTCGGCTCTCTTCGAGCGGGATGACGTCATCATCGTCGCATCCGTTTCCTGTATATATGGTCTCGGTAACCCGGAAGAATATCGCAGTCTCGTATTGAGTCTCCGCGTCGGAAAAGAGATGGGTCGTGACGAGATGCTTCGTAAGCTCATCGACATTCAATATGAACGAAACGATATCGACTTCCAGCGTGGACGTTTCCGTGTACGTGGGGACGTCGTCGAAATCTTCCCGGCGTCACGTGACGAACACTGCATGCGCATCGAATTTTTCGGGGACGAGATCGACCGAATCCGTGAGATGGACCCGTTGACGGGTGAAATCATCGCAGACCGTGATCACGTCGCCATCTTCCCGGCATCCCACTTCGTCACGAAAAACTGCAAAAAGCAATCGTCAACATCGAAGCGGAACTTGAGGAGCAACTCGAGAAGTTCCGTGAAGAAGGGAAGCTACTCGAGGCACAACGTCTCGAGCAGCGAACGCATTACGATTTGGAGATGATGCGTGAAATGGGGTATTGTTCAGGCATCGAGAACTATTCACGACACTTAAACTTGATGCCAGAAGGCTCGACCCCGTATACATTGATTGATTACTTCCCAGAGGACTTCTTACTCGTCGCCGATGAGTCACACGTGACGCTCCCGCAAGTGCGCGGGATGTATAACGGGGACCAGGCACGGAAACAAGTGCTCGTCGACCATGGGTTCCGTCTCCCTTCTGCGAAGGATAACCGTCCGCTCAAATTCGATGAGTTCGAGAAGAAAGTGTCACAAGCGATCTTCATCTCGGCGACACCAGGTCCGTACGAGCTCGAACATACACCGAAGATGATCGAGCAGATCATTCGTCCGACAGGGCTACTCGACCCGACGATCGAGATTCATCCGATCAAAGGACAAATCGACTACTTGATGGACCAAATTCGCGAGCGTATCAAGCGAGACGAACGTGTCCTCGTGACGACGCTCACGAAGAAGATGGCAGAAGACTTGTCCGACTACTTGCGTGAAGCAGGAATCAAAGTCAACTATATGCACTCCGAGATCAAGACGCTCGAACGGATTGAAATCATCCGTGACCTTCGTCTCGGGAAGTATGACGTGCTCGTCGGAATCAACTTGTTACGAGAAGGGCTCGATATTCCGGAAGTCAGTCTCGTGACGATTCTCGATGCCGACAAGGAAGGGTTCCTTCGTTCCGACCGTTCGCTCATCCAGACGATTGGACGGGCGGCCCGTAATGCGAACGGACACGTCATCCTGTTCGCGGATAAGATGACCGACTCGATGGCACGAGCCATCGAAGAGACGGATCGTCGTCGGACGATTCAACAAGCATATAATGAAGAACATGGCATCACGCCACAGACGATTCGAAAAGACGTCCGTGGTGTCATCCGGGCGACGGTCGAGGCCGAAGAAGAGGCACTCGAATCGCTCAGTACGATGAAGCCGGCCGAACGCGAGGCGGCGATTGCCAAATTAGAAGAAGAAATGAAGCAAGCGGCGCGCGATCTCCAGTTCGAACGTGCAGCCGAATTGCGTGACTTAATCTTGGAGTTGAAGGTAGGGAATTAAATGGCTGAAAAGAAAAATGCGATTGTCATCAAAGGGGCGCGCGTCAACAACTTAAAAAATATCGACATCGATATCCCACGTGACCAGCTCGTCGTCTTGACGGGCTTGTCCGGCTCCGGGAAATCGTCGCTCGCGTTCGACACGATTTATGCGGAAGGGCAGCGACGCTATGTCGAGAGTTTGTCCGCATACGCCCGTCAGTTCCTCGGACAGATGGACAAACCGGACGTCGATACGATTGAAGGCTTGAGTCCGGCCATCTCGATCGACCAGAAGACAACGAGCCGAAACCCGCGCTCAACCGTCGGAACGGTGACGGAGATTTATGACTATCTCCGACTCTTGTTCGCACGAATCGGAAAACCGGTCTGTCCGAACCACGGTATCGAGATCTCGAGTCAGACGATTTCGCAGATGGTCGACCAGGTGATGGAATTGCCGGAACGGACGCGACTTCAGATTTTGGCACCGATCGTATCGGGTCGAAAAGGGACGCACGTCAAAGTGTTCGACTCGTTGAAAAAAGAAGGATTCGTCCGTGTCCGCGTGAACGGAGAGACCATCGAACTGACAGATGAGATCGAGCTCGACAAAAACAAAAAGCACTCGATCGAAGTCGTTGTCGACCGACTCGTCGTCAGACCTGACGTCGAAGGGCGCCTTGCCGACTCTCTTGAGACGGCATTACGCCTCGCCGACGGACGTGTCATCATCGACAAGATGGACGGGACCGAGCTTCTTTTCAGCGAACACCACGCTTGCCCGATTTGTGGATTCTCAATCGGAGAACTCGAGCCACGTATGTTCTCTTTCAACTCACCGTTCGGGGCTTGCCCGACGTGTGATGGTCTTGGGACGAAACTAGACGTCGACCCAGAACTTGTCATCCCTGATCCGTCGAAGACGTTAAAAGAAGGGGCGGTCGCTGCATGGCAACCGACGAGCTCTCAGTACTATCCGCAACTGTTGGCGGCGATGTGCCAGCACTTCAATATCGATATGGATGTACCATTTGAACGTCTGTCAAAACGGGACCAGGACCTCGTCTTGAACGGATCTTCGGAAGAGTCATTCCTCTTCCGCTATGAGAACGACTTCGGTCAGGTCCGGACGAACACTATCTTCTTTGAAGGGGTGCTCCGTAACATCGAGCGCCGCTACCGGGAGACGACGTCCGACTATATCCGTGAGCAGATGGAAATGTATATGGCGACGCACGCCTGTCCGACATGTCATGGCTATCGCTTGAAAGAAGAATCGCTCGCCGTCAAAATCACGGGCCAGCACATCGGACAAGTGACGGAGAAGTCGGTCGTGAACGCACTCGCGTTCTTCGAAGGACTGAACGAACAGCTCAGTGAAAAGGATATCGCCATCGCCCGCCTCATCTTGCAGGAGATTCGGGAGCGACTCAGCTTCTTGAATAACGTCGGTCTCGACTATTTGACGTTGTCTCGTGCAGCGGGAACCCTCTCAGGTGGGGAAGCACAGCGGATTCGACTTGCGACGCAAATCGGTTCACGTCTCACGGGCGTCTTGTACGTCCTCGATGAACCGTCAATCGGTCTTCATCAACGAGACAACGACCGCTTGATTGCCACGCTCAAACAGATGCGAGACATCGGCAACACGCTCATCGTCGTCGAGCATGATGAAGATACGATGATGGAAGCCGATTATTTGATCGATATCGGACCGGGTGCCGGGGAGCACGGTGGACAAGTCATCGCTGCCGGGACGCCGAAGCAACTGATGAAAAACAAGAACTCGCTCACAGGTCAATACCTTGCTGGGAAGAAGTTCATCCCGCTCCCGGCTGAACGGAAGATGCCGGACGAACGGTTCTTGAAGATTCTCAAGGCAGAAGAAAACAACTTGAAAGATGTCGACGTCTCGATTCCGCTCGGGATGTTCGTCGCCGTGACGGGTGTATCCGGTTCTGGGAAGTCGACGCTCATCAACGAGATTCTTTATAAATCGCTCGCACACAACATGAACCGTGCCAAAGCGAAGCCAGGGAAACATAAGAAGATTGAAGGTCTCGAGCATATCGATAAAGTCATCGATATCGACCAATCTCCAATCGGGCGTACACCGCGTTCGAACCCGGCGACGTATACGGGCGTCTTCGACGACATCCGTGACGTGTCGCACGAACGAAGCGAAGATGCGCGGCTATAAGAAAGGACGCTTCAGTTTCAACGTGAAAGGCGGACGCTGTGAAGCGTGCCGTGGGGACGGGATCATCAAAATCGAGATGCACTTCTTGCCGGACGTGTATGTTCCATGTGAGGTCTGTCACGGGAAACGCTATAACCGTGAGACGCTCGAAGTGAAGTATAAAGGGAAGACGATTGCCGATGTCCTCGATATGACGATTGAGGAAGGGCTCGAATTCTTTGACAAAATTCCGAAAATCAAGCGGAAGATTCAGACCATCTATGACGTCGGTCTTGGCTATATGAAACTCGGTCAGCCGGCGACGGAACTTTCCGGTGGGGAAGCCCAGCGTGTCAAACTCGCTTCGGAGCTTCATAAACGTTCGACCGGAAAGACGATTTATATTTTGGACGAACCGACGACAGGTCTTCATGTCGATGACATCGCCCGCTTGTTGAAAGTGTTGCAGCGCCTCGTTGAGAACGGGGACACGGTGCTCGTCATCGAACATAACCTTGACGTCATCAAGTCAGCCGATTATTTGATTGACCTCGGACCAGAAGGCGGGGACGGCGGCGGACTCATCGTCGCGACGGGAACGCCGGAAGAAGTCGCCGAAGTGTCAGGCTCGTATACCGGCAAGTATTTGAAGCCGGTACTTGAACGAGATGCGGCTCGCGTGAAACCGAAAGCAGGAAAAAAGAAATAAGTATAGAATTGGTGAGAAACGGGAAGGTAATTGACGTGCAACCAAATTGAAGGGGGAAAACGAACGTGAAACAAGAAATGCGTGAACTGATTCTCCAGCAAGTGAAGGAAGGCAAGATGACAATCGAGGAGGCGATGACGCAACTCGAGCGTCTTGAACGCCTCGAACCAGAACAAGTCCAGGCGCTAGAAGAGCGACAAGACACGGAAAAGGTCGATGCCTATTCGGTCGAATCACTCACGACGAAACTGACGTCTGCGGTAGAAGGACTCGTCACGAAGCTTCGTGACAGCGACTTCTCCTTCAGCTCGAACTTCGGACCAGAAGTGACGTATTCGAAATCATTCCCATTCACGGGTAGCGACATCTCACTCGATCTCTTCAACGCATCGGCGACCATCGTCTCGTCAGATGCGGAAGATTGTGAGCTCATCGTGACCGGTCGTCCGCTTCGCCAACAAGACGCGGACAAAGCGCTCGAACAGTTGCAATCGGCGGTCAAGCATTCCGTCATCGGGGACCGTCTCGTCGTCTCCTTGCGTGACAAGCTCGTCCGGGCCCACGTGGAACTGTACGTCCCGCACCACCATTTCAACCATCTTCATATTCAGACGTTGAACGGGGAAGTCCGTGCCGATGGTTTGGACGTCGAGAACGTCCGCGTGCAAACGGCGAACGGTCGCGTTGTCCTACATGAAGTACACGCGTCTGAACTCCTTCTCAATACCGGAAACGGGACAGTTGAGGTGGAAGGGGTCGAGGCAGAACTCGTGCACGTCCGTACCGGAAACGGGGCCGTCATCGTCGGAGGGAAGTACGATAAAGCATCCCTCAAGACAGGGAACGGCAACATCCGCGCGGAACTCGCGACAGCACGTCCGGCCAAGTTCGAACTCGCCTCGCTCGCCGGAAACATTCGACTCGTGTTGCCACACGGCGTTGAGGTGGAAGGAGAACTCGAGACGAACTTCGGGGGACTCCATTGCTTACTCGATGAACTCGAGATCATCCGTGACCGAAAAGATGTTGCCCAGCGTCGTCTCGAATTCTTGTCCGGTCGGGGTCAAACACCTCGCATCGAAGTCGAAGCGGGTACACGTACCGGTACGATCGATTTGGAACACGGATCGGTGTATACACCGTCGACTTTCCTTGAGGAAGAACAGACGGAGCCGTCGGATCCGGTCGATCCCGTCGACCCAGCCGATTTGAATAATCCGTTCCATCAACAATAAGCAAATCCCGAAGGCAGCGCCTTCGGGATTTCTTGTTTATAAATTCATTTCATACTCCATCTGTTGCCAATCCATCATCTGTGTATCAAATAGCGTGAATGCACTGACTGCGAAGACGATAAAGAGGACGGGACCGGCAATCAACAAGATGATACCGAGTAGTCGCATCGATTTCGAGCGATTCCAGTAGAAGATGATGGCGACAATCATCGAGATGAGTGCGCCCGATAAGAAGAATCCGATGATATTCAAAATGAACAAGAGCAAGACCGTCTCGTTTTTCGTCGCCGCATACTCTTTCCACATATCGATCAATGACTTAATGATGTAGATGAGCGTCCCGATTCCGATGACGAGCGCGATGAGCACGACAATCCAAAACAACGCATCCATATTTTCACCTCCTCTATTTGCCTATACCCTTCCTACGAACGCCATGTATGAAAGTTTCAACAATTTTTTGACACGTTCTTCATCACTTCCCTAACGCTTCCGAGAAAGAGCTATGATACAATAATGAGCGTGAAAGGGGCAGATACTGATGCAAAATATCGTACGTACAGCTCAAGTCGTTGAGCGTTTTAAACTTCAAGTCATTGCGGGAGAAGAGGGACTCCATCGTCCGGTCGCCACACCTGACCTTAGTCGACCAGGACTCGTCCTCGCCGGTTACTACACGCACTATGCGAAAAATCGTCTTCAAGTGCTCGGGAAGACGGAGTTGACCTTCTATGCGAGCTTATCGGAAGAAAAGCGTCGCGAGCGGGCACGGATTTTATGTACGGAATCGACACCTGGGATTTTAATCACACGTGGATTTGATATTCCGACAGAAATCGAAGAAGAAGCGGAAGCGGCAAACGTCCCACTCATGCGGACGAATGCGGTGACGACATCAATCGAGTCGCAAATCACGAACTTCCTCGAGATGGAACTTGCACCGATGACAGCGATGCACGGCGTCCTCGTCGACATTTACGGCGTTGGCGTTCTCATCAAAGGACAGAGCGGTGTCGGGAAATCGGAGACCGCGCTTGAACTCGTTAAACGGGGGCACCGTCTCGTCGCCGATGATTCGGTCGAGATCCGTCAAACGGGCGATCAGCTCCTCGTCGGTTCAGCACCGAAGCTGATTCGCCACTTGCTTGAGATTCGTGGGATTGGCATCATCGATGTCATGACCTTGTTCGGCGCAGGTGCGGTCCGTTCGCATAAGAAAATCAGTCTCATCGTCAACTTGGAGAACTGGGACGCTGGAAAAGTGTACGACCGCGTCGGGCTCGATCACAACACGATGAAGATCATCGATAGTGAAGTCCCGCTCCTCACGATCCCTGTCCGCCCAGGTCGAAACTTGGCGGTCATCATCGAGGTCGCAGCGATGAACTATCGTCTGCAAAACATGGGCATCAATACGGCTGAAGAGTTTGCGGAACGTCTCGCGAACGCGATTCAGGACACTGAAGGAGACTTGTGATCATGGTAGAACCGACATTTGATCGTGTAGCGTTTGAAATCGGGTCTCTGCCGATTTACTGGTATGGTATGATCATCGCCTTCGGGGCAATGCTCGGACTCGTCCTTGCCCTCTATGAGGCGAAACGGATTAACTATGATTCGGAACGACTCGTCGACGTCGTCATCTGGTCGATTCCAATCAGTATCATCTTCGCGCGTATTTACTACGTGACGTTCCAATGGGATTACTACTCCGAGAATCTTGGACAGATCATCGATATCCGTCAAGGCGGGATTGCCATTCACGGTGCCATCTTCGGGGCACTCCTTGTCGTCATCGTCTATTGTATGCGAAAATCGATGTCGTTCTGGAAAGTGACGGACATCTTGGCGCCATCACTTCTGCTCGGACAAGCCATCGGGCGCTGGGGGAACTTCATGAACCAAGAGGCCCATGGTGGCGAGACAACGCGTAGCTTCTTGCAAGATACGCTCATGCTACCGGATTGGATCGTCAATCAGATGTATATCGACGGGGCATACTATATCCCGACGTTCCTCTATGAAAGTGTATGGAACATCATCGGGGTCATCCTCCTCGTCGCATGGCGCATGATCGGAAACCCACGTCGCGGATACATCTTCTTGTCGTATCTCGTTTGGTATTCGATTGGTCGCTTCTATATCGAAGGACTGCGGACGGATAGTCTCATGTCAGGCGATTTGCGTGCGGCCCAAATGGTGTCGATCGTCTTGATCCTCTTCGGTATCGTCATGATGGTCCTTCGCCGCAACGCGAAACGATACAATGACCCATCAGAGAAAGGATTGTTTGATTAATGGATACGCTCTTATTTGACTTAGACGGTACGTTACTCGATACGAACCCGCTTATCATCGCCAGCTTCCGTCATACGTTCGACTATTATTTCCCGGAACATACGTATCGGGATGAGGACATCTATCGCTTCATCGGACCGACGCTCGAGAAGTCGTTCCGTGAATTGAACGAAGCAGAATGGAAAGAGATGCAGGCGTTCTATCGGAGTTTCAACATCGCCATGCACGACCAACTTGTCGCCGAGTACCCGGGTGTCATCGAAGGCTTATATCGTCTTCATGCGAAAGGGTACAAGATGGGCGTCGTCACATCGAAAGGCCGTCCGGTCGTCGAACGAGGCCTTCGGTTGTTCAAAATCGACCACTTGTTTGATGTCGTCGTAACAGCTGACGATGTCGAGAATGAAAAGCCGCACGCTGAACCGGTCGAACGTGCTCTGCAAGCGCTCGGCTCGTCACCGGAGCGAGCGGTCATGGTCGGAGATAACGATACGGACATCTTCAGCGGGAAGAACGCTGGGACGAAGACGGTCGCTGTAGGGTGGGCACTAAAAGGTCGCCCATTCCTCGAGTCACTCGAGCCGGACGTCATCATCGACTCGATGGAACATTTCGAGGCATGGCTTGACGAGGTCAGCGTCCATGCGTAAGACGAAACGGTTTCGTATCGACGGGCCGAACCCGCTTTGGCAGATGTATCGGACGATTCGCTTCCTACGTGTCTTCAAAAACACAGCGGTCGTGCTCGTCGGGCGTTACTTCCCTTCGGTGAAGGCGAAGCGGTGGTTGTACCGAACGTTTCTCGGGATGAACATCGGAGAGTATAGTGCTCTCGCCCTCATGGTCACGCCGGACGTCATGTTCCCGGAACGGATCACCATCGGTCGGAACACGGTCATCGGATTCAACTCGACGATCCTCTGCCATGAGTATCTCGTCGATGAGTATCGAATCGGAGATGTCGTCATCGGAAATGAAGTCTTGATTGGCGCGAACGTGACCATCTTACCGGGCGTGACGATCGGCGACGGTGCTGTCGTCGGTGCGGGCGCGGTCGTGCATCGCGACGTCTTGCCGGGAGAGCGGGTCGTCGGTTCGAAACTCCAGTCGCTGACACATATTTGACACAATTTTTCGCAAAATGTTTTTATGCCTCTTTTGTATAGAGACATGAAAGAATACTTGAGCGGTATCACTTTTTTTAAAAGGGATGCCGCTTTTTAATGGGAAAATGAACCGAAATGAAGGAATCATATTTTCGCTCAAAAACAATTTTTGAACCTAGTAAAAAATATTCATTATAGAGGGAATATAGTCGCAATTTTTTTTAACTTTTTCAGTTGCCCTCGTTGTTCGAGTGCGGTATTCTTATCCCTGCAACTAAAAAAAGATTTAGAGATGATGTGGAGGATTTAGAATATGGAAGCGAACTATGAAGCAGTAATGACGCTACCCGAACCAGAATCTCCGCTCGCTGCGGAGCTCCACTACTATAGAGGTCGTCGTGCGTTACGGGAAGGTCGCCTAGATGAAGCGACTTTTTTCATGGCTGAAGCGACAGCGGCAGCCACGCATCGCGTCGACTATCATAAACAGTACGCAGAACTGTTATTTGAAGTAGGGGAGGTCTACCACGCCAATGACGTGTGGAAACGAGTATTAGAGCTCGACGAGACCGCGACAGAGGCGCTCTATCATTTAGCGAGCAACTGTGCCTATGTCTCTCAATATGAAGAAGCGGCGAACTATGCATCTGAATATCTCGCACGTGACACGAAAGGTCACTACGCGGAAGCCGTGCAATCCCTTCTCGAACTAATCGAACTCGAACAAGAGCTCGAGGACGAGGAAGAAGACGAATTGATCACATGGCATTCAGAAGCGCAGCGTCAAATCGACAAAGGACGGCTATTTGCGGCAAAGGCGACGCTCGAGCGTTTAATCGGGCAGTATCCATCGTTTTGGCCGGCCTATAACAATTTATCCGTCGTCAGTTTTTACCTCGGCGACGACCAAGCGGCGTTTCGGACGCTCGAGTACGTGCTCGATCAAAATCCGGGCAACTTGCATGCGATCTTGAACACGATTCTCTTGCTGCATGAAGCGGGACAATCCGAAGCGGCGATGCAATTATCGACGCCACTCACACGTGTTCGTCCACTCCAGTTTGATTTACGTTATAAATTGGCGACGACACTCGCGCTCGTCGGTCATTATGACCGTGCGTATGAAGAGTTACGTCTATTGAAAGAACGCGGGTTTCGCGGTGACGCATTGTTCGGGCATTGGCTCAGCGTGTCTGCCTATAAGACAGGACGATTAGAAGAGGCAGCCACCTACTTGAACAAAGATGAGATGAAACGGTTCGAAGAGAAGCAAAGTTTCGATATTCGAGAAAACCTCGAGTTTCGTTCGGCGCTCGTCCAAGGACTTCGTCAAGAGACGGACTTGGCCCGGGTCGAGATCATTCGAATCATTTCTAACCTGAAAGACGATGAGGCGTTTGAAGCGCTCGCGCTGACGAACGCCGTGACAGAGAACGAGACGGTCCGTGCGTTTGCGGAAATGTGTCGTGCCGACCTCTGTCAGCAACCGTTCCAAGGAGACGCTCGTGTCAAGCGCGCGTTTGATGCCCTCGTCCTTGCCGAAGCACATGTTTCGGAAGCGGAACGGATGAGCCTAGAAGGTGATTTTTATGAACGATTTGCTACGCTTCTGTTATCGGACGAAGCATTCATGGACGTAACGGCATCGGCCGCTGCGCTCGTCTGGATGTTTTATACGAAACGAGACGCCTTGATTCTCGAGGACTGTGCGAACGCCTTCCATCTCCCGGTCGACACGTTGACGGAGACGGTTCGTTCGTTCAAACGGACACTCGAACAAGCATAAAGATAGACGATACCCATACAGGTTTCTTATACTAAAGGCAATCAATATTTTGCAGAGGTGGAATCAACATGACAGAAGAAAAAATTTATGACGTCATTATCATCGGTGCCGGCCCTGCCGGAATGACCGCTGCGCTATATGCTTCACGTGCAAACCTTTCAACACTTATGATTGAACGCGGAATTCCGGGTGGTCAGATGGCCAACACGGAAGACATCGAGAACTACCCAGGATACGACAGTATTCTCGGTCCTGACTTGTCTCAAAAGATGTTCGACCATTCGAAAGCGTTCGGTGCGGAGTATGCGTATGGGGACGTGCAAAGCATCTCGGATGAAACAGAATACAAAATCGTGCATGCGCACAACCGCGACTATAAAGCGCGTGCCATCATCCTCGCCTCTGGTGCTCAGTATAAGAAAATCGGTGTACCGGGTGAAGAAGAACTCGGCGGCCGTGGCGTATCGTACTGTGCGGTATGTGACGGAGCATTCTTCAAAGGTAAAGATTTGTTCGTCATCGGTGGTGGCGACTCAGCTGTTGAAGAAGGTGTCTTCTTGACACGTTTCGCGAACAAGGTGACGATTGTTCACCGTCGTGATGAGCTCCGAGCTCAAAAAATTCTTCAAAAACGTGCGTTCGACAATGAGAAAATTGATTTCATTTGGAACCACACATTGAAAGAAATCACAGAGAAAGACGGTAAAGTTGGTGGCGCTCGTCTCGTCAGCACGGTTGACGGCACAGAGACAGACCACGAAATCGACGGCGTCTTCATTTATATCGGTATGAACCCGATTACTGGATTCGTCCAAGATCTCGGGATCACGAACGAGCAAGGCTACATCGTCACGAACGAGGCGATGGAAACGAAGATTCCTGGAATCTTTGCTGCCGGTGACGTGCGTGATAAAACGCTCCGCCAAGTCGTCACGGCGACGAACGATGGATCGATTGCCGCTCAGAACGCTCAGCACTTCATCGAGGGGCTCCTCGAATCGTTGCAAGAACAAAACGCATGATTCAAGAAGGTAGGACTGCGGGGAACCGCGGTCCTTCTCTTTTTTTCGGACGTTCGTTATACTAGATGGAGAGAGCTACACACACGGCTCGGTTGTCAATTTTAAGGGGGCGTCAGCGAGATGGAAGATTTTAAAGGATTAGAAGAATTGATCATCATCAGCGGAATGAGCGGGGCTGGGAAGTCGGTCGCGATGAATAGTTTCGAGGATCTCGGCTATTTCTGTGTCGATAACTTGCCACCGGTGCTTTTGCCACAATTGATTGATGTCATCAGCTCGGTCCGACCGAAAATCGCGGTCGCCATTGATACACGTACGAGAGATTTTATCGATAGCCTGTTCATCGTCATCGACGATTTAGAAAAGAAGAACGTACACCCACATCTTCTGTACTTAGAGACGCGTGACGATGTGCTCGTTCGTCGCTATAAAGAGACGCGGCGGTCACATCCGCTCGCACCAGAGGATGCGCCACTCGTCGGCATCCAGATGGAGCGCGAACTGTTAGAAGGGTTCCGCGACCGTGCCCATACACTTTATGACACGAGTGACTTGAAGCCGCAGATGCTGAAGGACCGCATCTTGCAACAGTTCAACGAGGAACGCATCCCGTTCACGGTCAACTTCATGTCGTTCGGATTCAAACACGGGGTCCCACTCGATGTGGACTTACTGTTTGATGTCCGCTTCATCACGAACCCGTTCTATATCCCTGAGCTTCGACCGCTCACGGGTCAGACGACGGAAGTGCAAGATTATGTCATGTCACATCCGGAAGCGCGGGCGTTTTATAAGAAGTTGATCGATATGCTCGAATTCCTGCTTCCGCAATATAAGCGGGAAGGGAAGACGCAGATTGTCGTGGCGTTCGGTTGTACGGGTGGGAAACACCGTTCGATCACGTTCGCTGAGAAAGTGTCGGAGCATTTCGCGGAGCGTTACAACGTGAAGACGGTCCACCGTGACCTTGCCCACGCGACGAAGGAGAAATGATATGAGACGAGACCGGAAAGTAGTGGCCATCGGTGGGGGGACAGGTTTGTCCACCCTCGTCCGAGGCTTGAAGCATTATCCGCTCGACATCACCGCCATCGTCACGGTCGGGGACGACGGAGGCAGCTCAGGGCGCTTGCGCGACGAATTTCATATGTTGCCCCCGGGCGACATCCGTAACGTCATCCTGGCCCTGTCAGAAGTCGAACCATTGATGGATAAAATCTTACAGTATCGTTTCGACACGGGGTATGGCCTAGAAGGTCACTCCCTCGGGAACTTGATGCTGACGGCGGCGACACATATTTGTGAAGGCTCGTTCGTCAAAGCGATCGACGTCATGTCGCAGCTCTTGAACGCACAAGGGAAAGTGTTGCCGGTGACGGAGACGCTCATGACGCTCGCGGCGGAGTTTGAGGATGGGACGATCGTCAAAGGCGAATCGAAAATCCCGCTCCATCAGCAGCCGATCAAACGTCTGTTTTTACTCGAAGAGGGCATCAAGCCGGCCCCAGGGGTCGTGGAAGCCATCGAGTCGGCAGACGTCATCGTGCTCGGTCCAGGGAGTCTCTATACGAGTATCATCCCGAACCTACTCATCCCAGATGTGCGAGAAGCCATCGTCCGTTCACAAGTCCCGGTCGTCTATATTTGTAACGTCATGACACAACCGGGCGAGACGAAGGGCTATGACGCCATGAAACATTTAAAAGCCATCGAAGCCTATCTCGGGAAGGCGTCGATTGATACAATCGTCGTCAATAACGAGCCGATTGATGAAGACTATTTGGAGCGTTACCTCGAGGACGGGTCGGAAGAGGTCCGCTTCGACCGGAAGAAGCTCCGAAACTATGGAACGAACGTCCTGGCAGGAGATATCGTCGATTACAATCGGGATTATATCCGTCATGACTCCGACGCCATCGCCGGACTCGTCATGCAACGGGTGCTTCGAATCAAGAAGCCGCGCTCGTTCCAGCAGTTAGAATTGAAATAAGAATTGTTCGAAAGACAGAAAGGAGGGGGACTCGATGAGCTTTGCATCAGATGTGAAGAAAGAATTGACACAACTTGAAGTGAATGACGCCGAGGCGAAAGCGGAATTGTCGGCACTCGTTCGGATGAACGGGGTCATCTCGCTCGCCCTAGGACGAGGCATGACGCTCGACGTCTCGACCGAAAACGCCTCGATCGCCCGTCGGATGTATTCGTTGATGAAACGTCTCTACGACCATCCATTAGATTTGTTCGTACGGAAGAAAATGCGTCTGAAAAAGAATAACGTCTACATCGTACGAGTGTCACAGCACGCAGAGACGATGCTCCGTGACCTCGAGATTCTCGGGGAGCACTATGAGATGATCCGGACGTTGAACTCGGATATGACACGCGACGAGAACTTGGCACGCGCCTACTTGCGTGGGGCTTTCCTCGCCGGAGGATCGATCAACCATCCGAAGACGTCGTCGTATCACCTCGAAGTCTACAGCTTGTATGAAAACCATAACCAGGCGCTACGCGATCTGGCGAATCGGTTCGATTTGAATGCGAAGACGCTCGAGCGGAAAAAAGGGCACATCCTCTATATGAAGGAGAGCGAGAAGATCTCAGACTTCCTCAAGTTAATCGGTGCGACACGAGGAATGCTCGAATTTGAGGATGCGCGCATCATCAAGGACATGCGCAACTCCGTCAACCGTCTCGTCAACTGTGAGACAGCCAACTTGAACAAGACGGTCGGGGCGGCGTTACGCCAAGTCGAGAATATCAAGTTCTTGGAGCGGACGGTCGGACTCGATGTCTTGCCGAAAAAGCTTCGGGAAATCGCCGAACTGCGTGTCACGCACCAAGACGTCTCGTTACAAGAACTCGGGGAGATGCTCGAGTCAGGACCGATCTCGAAGTCTGGAATTAACCATCGACTTCGCAAAATTGACCAAATTGCTGAGCGTGTGCGGAGCGGCGACGAGATCGCCTCATCGTGACGCGGTTGCACCAAAACCATTCTTCCTATATAATAAGCAACTGGAATAGGTTTACTGAATAGGAATTAAAGGAGCTTCATCACTATGTCGAATGAAAAGAAAAGATTATCGCTCACGATTGACGCTAAGCTCGACCAAGTCATCACGGAGCGCGCAAAAGAAATCGGAATTCCGAAGAGTGCACTCGTCACGTTCGCAACAAGCCTTCTCTTGAACCAGCTTCGTGCAGAAGAGTTGTTGAACGGAGATAAGAACGCGATTTACGAAGTGATTCGTAAAGACTATGAATTGCTCACGAGCGTGAAAAATCTAGATACGAAATAATCAGGTTGACTTCGGTCAGCCTTTTTTAGTTGCATCTCTCTCTGAAATTTGGAATAGTGGTGGTAATGAATTTGAACGGAGGTCGATCGAATGGGTCAAATCTTACTCATCCTATTGCTACAACTTATCTACGTCCCGGTGCTCACGCTCCGGACAATCATGCTCGTGAAAGGGAAGACCGTCATCGCGGGTCTGTTCGGGACGCTTGAGACACTCATTTACATCTTCGCACTCGGAATCGTATTCCAAGATTTGACGACGCTCGGTATGATCGTGTACGCAGTCGGGTTCGGTCTCGGGATTTTACTCGGTGGCTATGTCGAACGTAAACTCGCCATCGGCTACAACATGATCCAAGTTCACACGAAAGAATATCCGGCAGAGCTCATTCAACAGATGCGCGACAACGGTTACGGGGTGACGCATTACCAAGGACAAGGTCGAGATGGTGTCCGTTATCGTCTAGACGTCTTGGCAGCCCGTACACGGATGAAAGAATTGCGTGAACTTGTCGAGAAGCATGAGCCGAAGGCGTTTCTCGTCGCATTCGACCCGATCGACTTTAAAGGCGGCTATATGATGAAAGGATTGCGTCGTCCGAAATGACGCGTAAGACTCACAGAAGTGGGTCTTTTTTTGTTGGAGTAGGGATTTTCCTGCACGATAGGGAATGAGTGAGGAAAGGAGATGAGACCGTGAAGCGTAATCGGCGTTTTTGGATTGTATTGATTGGGTTACTTGTCGGCATAGGGGTGATTTATGTCGCCGTGTCTTGGTTCAGTGATGGGGACGACCCTGTCAAACCGCCGCTGCCGACGGTTCGTGTCGGCTCGGTGACGGCGGAAGTAGAACAATCGACGTATTGTTGGGAAGCCGGCAGTCGTGCGACGTGCGCCGACTATGGCTTGCCGGAAGCGGATGACCTGCAACTCATCACGGTCAAACCGGGTGACGCGATTGACGTTGTCTACCATGCTGACCCGATGGAATCGAGTTTCTTTCAAATAGAGGACGGAGAGCTCGTCCCGGCTGAACCGGTCGTACCAGACGAACCCGGTATTTATCTATATGAGGTCGGCGGGGAATGGACACAGGGCGACAGTCGATACGTCTTCGGTGTCCGAGTACCTGAAAATTAATGGTTGACCTGCCTCTTAGGGACGACTGTACAGTGAAGATAGGAGGTGGGAACACAGTGATTCCGATTGGAAGAGTGGCGCATGTGACTGGATTATCGGTCAAAGCCATCAAATTTTACGAAGGGCGCGGGTTGATTGAACCGACACGATTGGACAACCAGTATCGGATGTATGGGATGGAAGAGATTCGACGGTTGAGTGAAATTAAACGATTACGTCAAATCGGGCTCAGTTTAGAGCAGATTCAGTCCGGAGAGTCGACTGAGACGCTACTTGAAACACGGTTACATGAAGTCAGGACAGAAATCGAACAGCTTTGCCGAATCGAGAGACAGATTCGGTCGATGCAGTCAGGAGGGGATGACATGAACATTCGATATGAAACATTACGCGAACCGATTATCGTCTATGGATATGGGAGTACGTTAGAGGAAATCCCGAAGGTGTGGGCGAGACTCCAACCAGAATTGACGACAGATGAGTCATACGGCGTCTGCCTCCCGCATGAGAACGGTTATGTGGCTGGTATGACGAAGCCCGTGAGTGGGGAAGGATCGCGACAAGTCGAACTGACCGAAGGAAACTATATCGTTGCGACGGTCGAAGGGGGTATCCCGATGATTCCTGAAACATACGAACAACTGTTAAACGTTTCGGACGTGACGCTTCGCGATGCCGTCGACTTTGAACGTTACATTCATGGTCAGGCAGGGGCGGATGACATGATTGAAGTCTGGATGCCAATCGAATAGAAAAA
>NZ_JAPEHX010000032.1:0-33369 GCF_028823655.1 Exiguobacterium sp. B2(2022)
AACGTATTCCCCAAGGAGTGAGGTGAACATGACACCTTGCAGTCGGACGGAGACGAATAAGAAGAACATGAACAGACTCGTCGGCACGGCGATCGCGAGGAGCGTCAAGAGCGTGCGCTTCCACTGCGTGACGAGCTGGTTGAACGCCATCCCGATCACGCCTTCGGACCGAACGAGCCGTAGCCCGCGTGTCGTCGCACCGGAGCGCAGTGCCTCGTATGGCTTGATACGTCGAATCATCATCATTGGCACAAGCGAACCTAAAAGATAGATGGCTAAACCTGCGAATCCAATCAGGATCACACGTAATCCTGTTGTCGCCGTATCCCCTGCGAGCAAAAATGAACCTAAAATCAACCATGCGATGAGTGCAACAACACTGCCCAGTAAGCATGCCTCTAGCAAGAGGAGGCGTGAGAGTTGTCTTGGTCCCCAGCCGAGTGAAAGTAGGACCGCGAACTCTTTCTTCCGGGCGTACAACATGATCACGTTCGACGTGAACACATACAAAATCGCGACGAGAATGACACTTGCGATGACGCCACCCATGCCCATCTTCGTCTCCTCAAAGATGGTGAACGAGGATCCCAGGCGGACCCACGGCTGTTGAACCCAGCCGAGCGCTTCACCCTCTTTGAGGCCCGGCAAATACGTGAGCGCCATCTGCGGGGACGACCCGAGTGTGACGTCAGTGATGAGCCCCGTCATCTCCTCGATCTCCTTAGCGATCGCTTGGAGTTTTGCCTCGCTCTCCTCATTCAACTCGTCGACCCCGCTCACATTGACCCGGATTGCTGAAATCGGTTTCTCACCGATGATAGCGGCGGCCGCCTCGAGTGTCGTCAGGACGAGAGGTGGCCGCGTCAAGAAACCACGGTCGTTATTGACCGGCAACATCTCCTTCACCGGGTTAACCGGCTCGTCATTCGCATCGATCACCCAATCAGCCTTTGCTGGAAAATACGTTTCCATCGGCAAATCGGTGAGCGGGTCACGAGCCATATCTAGCTTTTCTGGATCAAAGAGTCCGATGTAATTTAGTTTGACTCTCGGCCAATTATCACTCGTTTCGCCATACAAAGATAAAGGACGATACATCTGTTTGTAAGGATAGATACTATCCTCGGGTACTTCGTAAGGTTGTACTTGATAGGCAAATGGCCATCGCTCATCGAATGGACTTTTGACAGTTTGATAATTGAGTGACGAAGGTTTAAAAGCGAGGAAATTAAAGGCTTGATCATCATTCTCAAAATCAAGGGTGCCATCCTTTAAAAATGTATCGACTAGCTCTTTGTGTACTTGTTTGGAGGAAATGCTTCCGATTTGATCAAGGAGCTTTCCATCTAACGTATCAAGGTACTCTTGTCCACCCGCATCTCGAATTTTCGAAGCAATTTCTCTCGTGTTTGTCGAATCAAATGGTAACTGAACCTCTTCTAAGTCGAACTCCATCGTCGAATCAACAAACGTTTTCGTACTCATGATGACAGGCATCTCGATAATTCCATTTTCACTTTTCGTTTGACCTGTCTGCTCAAAGTATTGACTGACGTTCTCTTTCTCAATCATCGCCTCATCTAATCCGACAAGTGCTGCCTCTGCTTCTGGATCAATGCCTGCTATCATAAAGTTCGAACCAAAACCGGCTGTAAATTTTTCACCTGGCATGGTCGGACTTAGACCATAACCAGGATCAGCATCCGTCGGTTGCCACTGTCCTAGAAAATAGGTGGAATATTCATCCGACTCGACTCTCGCACCCGTATCTGTTTTCTCCGTGAATTTGACACGGTAGACGACCGGCCGATCTAGTTTAAACTCCCCGACATCTTTGAAATAGTCATATGACCCGATCATCGCAATCGGTGCCGCGACCTCGATATCGTCAATTTGCTTAATCTGTTCATACTGTTCGAGCGTGATACCTCCCTGAAGTCCGCTCATATAGTTCGGCTCGAGCAAATCCAAATCCTCGGTCACGCTCCGCGTGCCCGGCGGCCGGACGACGATATGATAGGAGGATTTCCATCGTTTCTCGAGCTCGGAGACGACCGTCCCCTTGTTCGACTCAGTCAACCCGACGAGATACGACAGCCCGGTACTGACGATCAAGACACCGACGAGGAGCAGGATAAAACGTTCCTTGTTGCGCCACCACGAATTCCAGATGAACTTAAGCATGTCCCGTCACCCTCATGTCGATTACTTCGATGACCGCGCCATCCTTCATCCGAACCTGGGCGTCGGCCCGCTCGGCGATACTCGGGTCATGGGTCACACAGATGACACCGCATCCCTTCTCTCGGTTCAACTCTCCTAACAACTCAAAGATGACCTCGCCCGTCTCGGAGTCAAGATTCCCGGTCGGTTCGTCCGCAAGTAGCCATTCCGGCTCATGGATGAGGGCGCGTGCGACTGCGACGCGCTGTTGCTGTCCGCCTGACAACTGTGACGGAAGAGCATCTACCTTGTCGCTCAACCCGACCCGATTCAACAAAGAGAGCGCACGCTCCTTCGGATTGTAGTCAATCTTTCGACCGAATAGTGGTGCCATCACGTTCTCAACCGCGGTCAGAGTTGGGATGAGATGAAACTGTTGAAAGATAAATCCGACTTTTTCGAACCTGAAGTCAGCTAACTCTTTAGCTTTCAGTTTATTCAAGAGCTGATTATTGTAATACAGTTCACCGCTCGATGGAACGTCTAACGTTCCAAGTAAACTCAACAACGTCGACTTACCCGAACCCGAAGGACCGGTGATGGATATGAAATCGCCACTTTCAAACGTCAATGTAACATCTGATAACGCATTGGTTTCGACCCCTTCACCAGAAAACGTTCGGTTCATTTGCTTACACACGAATGTACCCATTACTTCCCTCCTCATTTCATATTCATAAATTCTATATAATTCTAATATAAATAAAATTTGGAATTAAGCTACTTTTTTTGTAAAAACGTTTTTCTACTTCATAACCATTGACAAATAAAAAAACTTGTACCAGGTTAGTCCTAGTACAAGTCATCTCTATTCCGATCTTATTCGGTCGAAAACAATAACTCTCCGTCAAGTGACCGCAACTCATAATCGATTCCTGATTGCATCTGCTTCGTCATCGTCGCGCGACATGTAAAAACATGCCCCGGACCATATGCAACGTCCGGAATTTCCTTGAAGCCATATGACCGCTCGCCGAACCATAGCGTCACGTTCGATGAACCCTTCGATGATCGGTCATCGACGACATAACATTCTCCCGTCTCGACGATGTAATTCGTCGTCATACGGTCGTACGTCTCCATTCCCGCCATTCCAAGTACAACCACTGATGCAAAGATCGCGATAGCAGCTTGACCTAATTTCACACGATCGCGTGTCTTCCGCCACTCCATCCAATAGATGACAAGAGAAGCGAGACACAATAATCCAATGAACCAATAGAATACAATTTCCAACAACCCAATCACCTCAATTTATAATACGAATTTACTCGAAAAAAGATTCGAAGCTTCTCACAAAAAAACTCGACACACGTCGAGTTAAGTCGTTTCATACTCCAGCTTTCGCTTTTGCCAAGCGACAAGTAGGATGCTGATGATGACGAGTAGGAACCAAGAGGATAGTTTCCCTAAATCAACGATGGCCCAGCCGTTCAACTGGTCCGGATACGCCCAGCCGTTGTAAAAGGTCACAATATTTTCAGCAAGCCAGATGAAGCAGGCAATCAAGAAAAATGAAAGCACGACCGGCATCTTGAATCGCCGGTCATCGAGTTTGTACGAGACAACCGAGCGGCCAAACGCCAAGAAGATAAGTGCGATCAATAGCCATCGCAGATCTAGCCAAACATGGTGCCAGAAGAAGTTGAAATAAATCGCAATGCCTAGTCCGAAGGCGATGATCGGGTTAGGCATCTTCGTAAACTGTAAATCGAGACGACGCCACGCTTGAACGACATAACTCCCGACGCTCGCATACATAAAGCCCGCATAGAGCGGGACGCCACATACTTTTGTGAACGCCTCATCCGGATAGCTCCATGACCCCATCTGTACCTTGAATAGTTCAAGTCCGAGACCGATGACGTGGAACCAGCTGATGACTTTTACTTCTTCGATTGTTTCAAGTCCTGTCTTTACGAGGAACACTTGGACGAGCACACACCAGATAAATAAGACATCGTAACGGGGAAACGGCAACTCTACAAATTTCGTGACGGCGAGTGCACCGAAGATGGCGACTGGGAAAATACAGCTGAGGGCTTGTTCATAAGCGAAAATAAAGAGATAACGGATGCGTCCCATCGATTGATCCTACCTTTCTATATATTCGTATAAGAAAGAAGACTTCCCGTCATAAAAACGTGGGTCAAAGACGCCGAGCCGTTCTTCATTTGCCACGATGACAACGAACGGTGACCATTTGGTCAGTGTACGTGCTTCTTGATTTGCTTCAAACAATGGTTCAAGACTCACTTGTTCGTCAGAAGTCAAGTTGTATAGTAAGGTTGCTTCTTGATAAATCGAATCTTTATAGAGCGAAACGTTTTCGTCAGTCTTTGTGATGACGGTGAACTGTGTCGGGATGAAAGAAGCCGAAAGGGCTACTTCGTCGTGTTCATCTGCATATGCCTGATACAAGTAAGCTCCTTGAGCACTTTGAATCGCGACATACAGGACGAGGGCAGACCATGCATACCGATACGTCTTATAGCGGACTTCTTGTTTACGGGCCACGAGCCAGGCGACCAAGAAGATGCCCCAATAGACAAAGTCGACAATCGGGATCACACCGAATGTGATCCTCACGTCCGAGATCGGTTCGAAGTAGCCCGTCCCCCACGCATTGAACAAGTCAGATGTGTTGTGTATGAATACAGACAACAGAGCCCACCAAAAATAACGGATGTCCGTCACTTGAAAGAGAAGACGAACGAGTATGTAGATGAGCAGTGCAAAGAGCGGGACGAGAAAGATGGAGTGTGTGATGCCGCGATGCCACATCTGATACATCCCTTCCGTGTCCCATAGTCTTGAAATCACATCACTGTCCGGGATTTGACTCCCGACGAGCGTCGTGACGAACAAGGCTCGTTTTTCATGTTGTTGTAAATCACGTTTATCGGCTGCACCATATAGCGTTAAACCGAATAACGTATGTGTAATCGTATCCACGTTCTACCTCCATAGCGAAAGAGACATCTCCCAATCAAGGATGATGTCTCTTCATGTTAGTTCTCTTTATCCATTTTCATGGCGCGTCTTGCGACAATCGTTACGAAAATGACAGCGACAATCGGAATGATCAATGGCATCCAATTCAACATCCGCCTGTCCCCCTTCATTAAGTGTCGCAAGCAGTATAGCACATCTGATTACTCGATGGATGAATGAATGCTTGTATTCTCATAAGTATTCGCCATTTTCTTAATCGTTGCCTTCATATGGTCGCGGAGCGTGAGTGGTTCAACAACTTCTACTTGTGCCCCTAAAGAGAGCAACCAGTAAATGAATCCGTCAGACACGGCCGCATCGAAACGGATGAGGAAGCGTTCTTCATGTTCAGACACAGAGACGTCTTCTCCTAACTTATCGAAAATGACCGGTAGAACACGCTCATCGACGGACAAGACGATTTGTTCATCCAAGCCGTTGTACATATTGAAGGACTTTTGGTAATAGTCATCTGGCAGATGGTGTTTTGGACGAATGGTGCCGTCTTCTACAATCTCGGAGTTGACGATTCGGTCGACCCGATAGTTCCGAACCTCTCCAATCGATTCATCGATCCCAATCAAGTAATACTGTTCGTGGTTCCAATGCAAGTCGATTGGATTGATGACATACCGCTCTCCGTCACGACGGAGTGGGAATGTCCGCTTTGTCACGTCAAATCCGATGACGTCCGTATATTGAAACGAGATGGCTTTCCGTTCATGAATCGCTCGCTGAATGCGGTCGATGTGGTACGGTATCTGTCCGTGCTTTTTCTTCGGTGTCTTAATGATCGATTGCAACGTCTTTGCTTCAGGATTGCTCGTCAGCATTTGAAGCTTTTCAACGATCTCTTCAGTCACGTCTTCCGAGATGAATTTGGCTGCGACGATCGCATCGACCATCATCCGAAGTTCGTGAATCTCGAACAAACGAGCAGAGTGCCAATATTTTTTGGCGAGACCATTCTTCTCCAACTCATCCTGCACTTCAAACCCCGAATTATTCAGTGCTTGGATATCGTCTTTCACCGATTTTTTTGCTAACTTAGAAGTATCTCCAATTGTTGACAAGTATTCGAGCAAATCTTCTAGTGTTTTAGGATTTGCTTCATCCGTGTAACGTTCGAAGAAACGTCGAACTTCAAGTAACCGCTCTCGGTTATTCACGGTTCTATCCCCTTTCATTTCTATATCTATAATATGTATAAACAGACATTATCATTTTATTTCCACGAAATAAAGGTATTTTCCATTACAAACTGTTTAAGGAGGCGCCATCTGAAGTGAAATATTACGCACACGTCGACGGCTCAAAAATTGAATATATAGACCGTGGTCACGGTCCTGTGATCGTACTGATTCATGGGACCCAGTCATCGAGTTTAGAACCATACCATGTGGACCAGCTCGTTTTGTCCGGTTTTCGGGTCATAGTCCCATCTAGACCCGGATATGGAGAAACACCGTACTCTTTTTCAGCATCTCCTCAACTCTTTGCATCCCGACTCACTCACTTGATGCAAATGCTAGAAATTGATCAATATCATGTTTACGGCATCTCTGCCGGAGGACCGACCGCGATTGAACTCGCGTCCCAAAACCATCGTGTCCGAAGCTTGACACTAGCTGCCGCCGTGACGAGTGTCGTCGATTTTCCGTATCGGGACACAGTCAGCAGAAATATTGTCCAACCTGCATTCATCGCACTTCAATACATCATGAAACAGTTCGTTGCTCGTGCCATTCAAAAACATCCGTTCGAAGCGACGGCACGCATGATTCAATCGACGAGTGTGTTGGCACTTGAGACGATTCGGGAAGAGGTGTCTCCTTATGACATCTTCCTCCTCAAACGTGTCGCCAATCAAATGGCGTTTGGCCTAGGGGCACAATTCGACTTGAAGCAGCGTGTGTCGAGCGAGGTGTTGCTCGGTGTGTCATGTCCGACCTATATCATTCACTCGAAAAATGACAAAGCTGTCCCCGTACGCCACGCCCATTATGCGAAGCGGTTGATTCCCCATGCTCAGCTAACAATCCTGAACAGCCCGGGACACCTCATTTGGGTCGGACGGCAAGCGAGAAAATCAGAGCGACAAATCGAACGATTCATTCGATTCAACTCGTAAGCATCTCATAAAGAGGTGCTTTTTTTACGTATTTAACCCGAGGACATCAATCAAGCGATCCGTCGTATGTTCCGGTAACTTCCAAATAACGTCCGTCCGTTCGAGTTTCGCGATCACACTCGGACGGTTCGGTTGACCGAGCCAAAGTTGATAACGTTCATACTCCCCACCTTTGTACTGTACTGTGAGGTCGAAATCAGGAGCCACTTCAATCTCAATGCCTTCGATTTCTTCTGAACTTCGGAGCATTTCCGCGAACACCCGCACCTGGCTCAATTCATGAAACTCTAACGCTACTTCTGGATTAAATGTTCCGCGCTCTGATGACTCCGCCACCATCACGCGTTCCATTTCTTCTCTCTCGAGTTCTTCTGTATCGATTTTATAAGACATCGTCATTTTACGAATCTCACCTGCTAAACGAATCCATTTATCCATCACTCTAACCTCCCGTCTCGTTTTATATACGTTTGCTTTTGTGAAACGGTTTCAACATTTGGAAAATAAAAAAGCTGAGCAAACGCTCAGCTTTTACACTCATTCATACTTCCAACCAACTAATGTCGCATCCGCTCCGACGTAGCGAATCCGTTTCTCGTCATCACTCGGGAAGACGCGAAGCGTTGCCACGGCGTCACCGTCGTTGACGAAGCATTCAACACTTGAGGAATCGACGAACAGATGAAGGGACGTGACCTCGATCACTTTTGTCCGGGTCGTCCCGAACTCGGTCGCGAACGGTTCACCCGCGTTTGTCCGATCGATGGTCAATTCGCGTGTATCTTTCTCGTACCGAATCACAAGCGACTCTTCTTCTGTCTTCAATAGTTCAAGCTCGAAGTCTTCTCCGGACGTCGACAATTTCAATTCATAACGTTCGGGCGAAATCATTTCGATATGCGTACCTGATTCGTCTGCGAACTGATTAGTTCGGAGTTGCTTCATTTCAGAAACTGGTCGTTGTTTTAATACGCCATCTTCAAGCGAGAGTTCTCGAGGAAGCGTTAACGCATGGGCCCAACCGTAGCGATCTGTCGGATATTCAATCTCTGGTAAGCCCATCCAGCCGACTAGAATACGACGACCATCATGCTCCGTCGTTTGCGGAGCGTAAAAGTCGAAACCGAAGTCGAGCTCTTCAAATGACTCGTGCGTGAAGACGAGCGTTTCTAAATCAAGCGTACCTGTGACGTATCCGGATTGATAGATGTTGTGGTAGCGATGACCTTCAGGCTCAATCCCTTGCGGAGAAAAAATGAAGACATGCTTTCCATTCAGTTCAAACACGTCAGGACATTCCCACATGTAACCGAACCGCTCAAGCTCGGTCTTCACTTCACCTAAAAATGTCCATTCATTCAAGTCAGTCGAACGATATAAGACGACACATCCCGTCTCATCCGTTCGCTGTGCACCGACAATCGCATAATACGATCCATCTTCTTCCCATACTTTTGGATCACGGAAATGTTCCGTGTAGCCTGCTGGAATACTCGGGATCGCCACGTTACGACGCTCAATTACCCCGTCACGTAAGATACCGATAATTTGCGAGGCGTGACGCGTCCAATCGTCGGTACGATGATTCCCGGTGTACATCACGTGAAGGGTATCATCAACGATGAATCCACTTCCCGAATAGGCACCATGAGAATCTTCCTTCGTTTCAGGGACTAACGCCACCCCGCGGTCAATCCAATGGACAAGATCAGGTGAACTAACATGGTACCAATGTTTGAGACCGTGAACTGGCCCGAGCGGGAACCACTGATAGAATAGATGGTACTCTCCATCGTAATATGCGAAGCCGTTCGGGTCATTGAGGAGGCCCGTAGGCGGCTGGATATGGTATCCAAACCGCCACGGGGATGCGGCCGTCTTTGTACGGAGCACCTCCATCTCGAGGGCGCTCACGTCACGGAGTGAACGATAACGTTCGGCCTTCGTCCAATTCATAGTGTCACTTCCTTTTTCATTATGCGGCTTGTTTGACCGCTTCTTTTTTTGCTTGTCGCTTCGCGAGGATGAATGTCAATCCAAATGTTACGGCGAATGCGATGGCCATACCGATGATATATGAGATGATCGAACCAGGTGCGATTGAAATAATTCCTGGTAGCCCAGCAGCACCGAGCGCTACTGCCAATACGTCGTTTCCGACGATGAAAGCAGAGGCGATAGCTGAACCGACGATGGCTGCGATGAACGGATAACGTAGTTTTAAGTTGACCCCGAACATGGCAGGCTCTGTGATTCCAAGTAATGCTGAGATTCCTGATGCTGATGCGACACCTTTCATCTTCTTATCAGCAGTCAAGAAGAAGACAGCGAGTGTAGCCGCCCCTTGTGCGACGTTCGACATCGCAGCGATTGGGAAGATGAACGATCCGCCAGTTTCGGCGATATCAGCAAGAAGCTGTGTTTCAATCGCGATGAAGCTATGGTGCATACCTGTAATAACGATTGGGGCGTAGAGAAGACCCATGATCAAACCACCGACGAATCCGAGTGAATCATACGTCCATACCAACCCATCAATGATCAAGTTCCCTGCTTCACGAGTGATCGGTCCGACGAAAGCGAACGTGATGAACGCTGTGAAGAGGAGTGAGAGTAATGGCGTAAGCAAGATATCAAGTGATGCCGGCATGAACTTCCGGATGTTGATTTCAAGCTTCGATAAAATATACGTCGAGACGAGGACTGGTAAGACTTGTCCTTGGTATCCTAACTTCTCAATCTCGAGACCGAAGATGTTCCAAACCGGAATCTCTTCAACAGTTGCCTGTGCATAAGCATTGATCAAGTCCGGGTGAACCATGATCATCCCGAGCGCTGCACCAAGATACGGGTTACCCCCGAACCGCTTGGCTGCGGAGAAACCTATGAGTACAGGTAGGAAGACGAAGGCGGCGTTTGCAAACGTATTGATCATCGCTGCGAGGTCTGCCATGCCTGGATACTGGTCAATCAATGAACGTCCTTCAAAGAACAAATCCGGTGCCGTCAATAAGTTGTTGATCCCCATCAAGAGACCGCCGGCGACGATGGCCGGGATGATTGGAACGAAGATATCCGATAACATTTTGACGAACTGTTGGAGCGGGTTCATCTTTTTCGCTCCGGCTGACTTCACGTCTGTCGTTGACATGTCTCCAAGACCTGTCAATTGTGAAAATTCAGCATAAACCTTGTTGACCGTACCCTGCCCGATGATGATTTGGTATTGTCCTCCCGTTGAGAACGTTCCCTTAACCACATCAAGTTGTTCGAGTGCTTTCTCATCAACCTTTGACTCATCGTTCAATACGAGACGAAGGCGTGTCGCACAGTGGGCGGCTGCCGCAACGTTTTCTTTCCCACCAATCGCTTCTAATATCGATGCTGCTTCTTTTTTGTAATCCATCTTCATTTCCCTCCTAACGTTTCATTCACAAGTTGTCGTGATGGAATTGCTGGAATAGCGCCATAAGCTGTACATGTTAATGCACCCGTTACGTTTGCATATTCGATGTCGGAACGTAAGCGCTCCGGGTCAAATCCGAGCGTCGCCAACCGATACAAATAAGCACCGACAAACGCATCTCCCGCTCCTGTTGAATCGACACTGTCGATTGATATTGAAGGAACGATTTCATGATGCGTGCTTGTCGCAATCAATGTCCCACGAGACCCTAATGTGATCGCAATCTGTTTTGCACCTAATTGAAGTAGTGCTTGAACAGCGTCTTCAAGTTGCTCTTTACCGGTCAACAAGTGCGCTTCTTCTTCACTCAATTTAATGAAGTCTGATTCTGCGATGAAATGTCTCGCATCTTGTTTGAACTGCTCAAGGTCCGTGATCAACGCATCTCGATAGTTCGGGTCAAATGAGATGAACAAACCATCCCGCTTTGCAAATTGCAATAATTTGAAGTACGCATCTTTTAGTTTTCCATCTAGTAATGCTGTCGCAGAACCGAAATGAATGAGATCACCTTTTTGAATCAATGACAAATCGATGGATTCAAACGCATAATCTCCATCACTTCCACGACGGAATGTGAAGTCCCGCTCTCCGTCCTCTTGAATCGACACAAAAGCGAATGTCGTATCTCCCGATTCAACAAGGTTATCTGTGCTGACTCCGTTGTCGGTCAACGTCTGTTTCAGGAAAAGACCGAACGGGTCATTCCCGACTTGTCCGAGAAAACTCGACTGTCCACCATGCTTACTGACGACTGCCGCCACATTTGCAGGTGCGCCACCTGCTTTTTTGACGAACGTCGTTCCGTTGACGAGGTCGCTCGAGGCATCCTCGCATACCCAGTCAATCAACAATTCGCCGATACAATGTACGGTGTTCATATCGTCCACCTCCAAAAATCTTATAAGTTCTATATACGATTGGTACCGGTTCCAATTCAGAATAAAAAATGTTGCGGAACCGGTTCCGCAACACAAATGTAAACGATTTAATTCAGCTTGTCAACGCTTTCGCGCACTTTTAATTCAAAAATTGTGAACGTTTTCATCGGGACGTCATTTCCTTGTAAAAGTTGAAGCATCATATCTGCCGACTTGGCCCCAGTTCGCCGATACGGAAGATGAACGGTCGTAATCGATGGATGTAAGACTTCCGTAAAATCATAGCCACCAAAGCCACTGACAGAGATGTCATTTGGAACAGAAATCCCTTGATTCGCCAGTCCCTTCAATACACCAAGGGCAATATTGTCCGTTGCACAAATAATGAGCGAGGTCGAGCCAATCTCTTTCGCCAACCGTTCTCCAATCGGGATCGCATCCTCGATTTTAAATGTTGTCTGAACGACTGTGACGCGTGCATCCGCCTCATGAAGCGCCTTCAAAAAACCATCGCGCCGATCTTGTCCGACTGCGATATCTGCTTCCGAAACACCGACATAGACGACGTCTCGATGACCCCATTTCGTGAACTCACTACCGAGGGCGTATGCAGCTTCATAATCCGGATAGACGAGACTGTGCACGTTGTCGTGCTGTTGACCAATCAGCAACACCGGAATTTGAATCGCCTCTATCGCTTCGAGGTGACGGTCGGTGACAGTCGTCCCGAGCCAAATGATGCCGGCGACCTTTTGTTTGGCGAGGTTGTATAATTGTTCAATCTCTCGTTCCGTCTGTTGTGCCGTGTTGACGACAAGCATCTGATAGCCTCGTTCTGTCAATCGTTCATCAATTCCCATCATTGTACGCGAGGCAGCGTAAGAATCGAGTCGCGGAACGATGACCCCAATCATCTTCGTCTGCTTTGACTTAAGACTTTGGGCGAATTGATTCGGTTCATAATTGGTTTCCCGAATGACCCGATCGAGCTTCTCTCTCGTCGCCTTCCCTACCGACCCACCGTTCAAATAGCGGGAGACTGTACTCTTTGCGACCCCTGCGAGTTCGGCGATATCTTTAATGGTGACTTGCTTCATCCTTACCCCTCCATATGAAAAAAGCTGACGTGCGAGACGCCGTCAGCTTAATGGTTTACTACATATCGTTTCTTGAAATTTAAATAATATAGACCGTTCCGCTTTTCAAATCCGTTTTGAACGAGCACTTGATGCATCTCTTGTTGATGTGGGCTTGTCGGTGGAATGCCGGCCCGGACTGTTTGTCCATCCATCAATTTTGAGTCCAATAATGCGAGACGCAAACCTTCCGTCGCATATCCCTTATTTTTGTATGCATCGAACACCATCAGGTCAAGCTGGTATACTCGGGCAAGCTTGAGTAACAAGACTTTACCGACAAGTTTGTCATCGACCATCAAGTCGTAATAGAAGTCTTCTCCGTAACTATGCTCTTCTGCATGATAGAGTTGCTCCGTCCCCATTTCTTCGAGGATCCCTTTCAACTCTTCAGCAGAAACGCCATATGAGTTTTCTCCATATTTCTGAAAATGTTCATACTCAATCTCATCAATCTGGCGAATAGGTTGACGCACGATGTTCATCCCGTGCCCTCCTTAACTAGTAGTTCAATATCTGTCTGCGCTTATTATAAACGAATCCAATCATGAAGCGCAAAAGATAACCGAACGTCAAATCGGCTCAATATGAATATGCACCGAATCGACCGCATGCTGTTCATCCAGTTTTCGTTCGATTTCGTCACACAATTCATGGGCCGCGTCCACGGTCAAATCTCCGTCAACTGCAATCGTCACATCGAGCATTACGTGATTTCCTAAATGACGCCCTTTAATTTCCCGAACTTCTTTCACACGCTCAAATTGTTCAATCGTTTCCTCATATGTCTCGACAAGGTGTGGAGGGAATCCGTCAGAAAGTTGATGGGTGGCATCTAAAAAGATTTGAATCGCTGTCCGGACAATCATACCGGCAATAATGATTGCTAAGACCGTGTCCATCCAAGGGAGTTGGAAATAAGCGAATAGCACACCAAGTGTGGCTCCGACTGAAATCATCGCATCGGCCAAATTGTCTTTCGCCGCAGCTTTAAGTGCCAATGACTTTGTCTTCTTCGCGAGGTTCAAGTTGAAGCGATACACCCCGAACATCACGAGCGCACTGGCGAATGCGACGACCGCTGCCAACGGGTTCGGTTCTGCATATTCTCCCCCGATTAAATTCGACAGACTATTAAAGAAGACGAAAATACCGACCGCAATCATGATCAATGAAGCGATGAGAGCGGAGATTGTCTCCATCTTCGCGTGACCATATTTATGCTCGGCATCCCGTGGTAACGCCGCAACCCGAATTCCAATATAGACGGCGACCGACGCGATAATATCCGTCGTATTGTTGAATCCATCGGCTAAAACCGCCTCAGATTCATATAAGTATCCGAAGAACACTTTTAATATAGATAAAATCAAATATGCCGTGATTGACACAATCGCTCCCTTGAGCGCTTTTGGTGGATGATTTGTAGTCTCCATCCGCCCACCTCCTTATTAGCTCAGTTAGTATAGCAGGTGAACTTCGTGTGGGGATAGAGAAACAATGTTTCTTACAGCCAAAATAAATGGAATATATTCCCGGTAGTTTCGTTTAACAAATTTTATGGTAAAGTAAACAGGAAGAGACCTTAGGGTTAAACCGCAAAAGAGGTGAAACAGATGTTTACAGAACGAGATGGAATCAAATTGCGTTTGGAACAAATTGACAGATTACTAGTGGATTTGAATCGTGAGGCGAAACAATTGATGGCGCGCCTTCGTGAGTTAGATGCGTCTGGAGAAAATCCGCACGAAGTATCTTTGAAACCTGAAGAGCGTGATACGTTGAAATCGTCAATCGACGAAACACTAGAAGCACTTCAAAGCCGTTCAAAACGTCCGGTGAACGTGAACGACGAGAAGAAGAAAGAACTTGCTTCTCACAAAGCACTGATTGACGAACTGTCAGATTTACTCAGTAAGAAAAAATGAGACGCGAGTGCGTCTCATTTTTTATGAAGGAGCCCGTCCCATGTATATCGTAACCACTTGTTTACGTCCGACAGATGAAGTATTGTATCGAGCGCAAAAGCATGCCACCACATACAATATGAAATTTGTCGAGCGACGCAAACATTCAATTGAAGAATTGAAAAAGCGGCATCACCAAGATGTACTTGTCTTTGACAAGCGACGTGTTGAGTTCACACCCCTGCAAAGTAAAGAGCCATTCTTTTTTCACCCTTCTAGCTCGGTCTTTCGCGTGAAGCAACTCAGTCGTGGTGGAACAGATCCACTCATTGACGCATTACAAGCAATACCTGGTGATCGCATTTTAGACTGTACGCTCGGACTCGGATCGGACAGTATCGTCATGAGCCATGCCGTCGGTTCAACGGGAAAAGTAATCGGTCTTGAGAGCCAATTCATAACGGCACAACTCGTCCGGGAAGGTATGTCCGTATGGGTCGAAAAAGATGAGTCAATCAATGAGGCGATGCGCCGCATTGAGGTCGTTCATACGGATTCTCTCGAATATTTGAAAACATGTGCGGAAAATTCGTTCGACTGTATTTACTTTGATCCGATGTTCGAAAAGACGATTTCAGAATCGGTTCATCTGAACCCACTTCGTTCAATAGCAGACACCTCCCCACTCTCAGAAGAGTTGATGGTTGAAGCAAAACGTGTAGCTAAAAAACGAATTGTCTTAAAGGCGCATTTTGAGAGCGATGCCTTCAAACGCTATGATTTTACTCACATAAAGCGAAAAACATCGAAGTTCCATTATGGATATATCGACCTGGAGTCTAAGACTATTTAGTTCATATTGACTAAATAGGTCTTTAGACTCTTTTTCTGGTTATTATTTTCTGAATATTGACATTAATCAGACACAAACGGTACATTTACAACAAGCTCACACATTTTCCCATTATTTTTTAACAGGAGGTTCATACAAATGAAAAAACGTTCCATCCGTCGAACGACACTCGCGGCTCTCATGACATCTGCCATGACAGTCAGTATCGTTCCGGCTGCTGGTGCCGCACCGCTTTCGGTTGCACCATCTGTACCGACAACGAGCGAGCTTGCTCCGTTCGACCACAACATCATCGATGAAGACCGTCTCGCAAAAGCACTCGAAAAGCGTGGCGTCATCAAAAAAGGATTGTCAGCATCTGAGCGCATGAAAGCGGTCGACGCGTATATCGCGAAAAAACAAGGCGAAGCGAAAGATCCACATAAGCACGACGACGAATTGAATGAGAAGGCTTCAAAAGCAAAAGAGAAGATACATACTCAATTCGAAAAAGAAACTGAACGAATCCTCGACAAAGCGAAAAAAGGTCAAACGAACTACCGTAAAGGAAAGCCGAACGGTCAAGTGAAGGTTTCTCCGGCACAACAATCGGCATATAACGGTTCGGTTCGTGAAGATAAAGTCCTCGTCCTTCTCGTCGAGTATAGCGACTTCAAACACAATAACATTATTCAAGAAGCAGGCTATATGTATAGTGACAACTTCAGCAAAGAGCACTATGAGAACTATATGTTTGGTGACCAACCATTTGAACTCTTCAACGGAGAAAAGGTTCAAACGTTCAAACAATACTATGAAGAACAATCAGGTGGAAGTTACACGGTCGACGGAGAAGTTTCTGAATGGTTAACCGTACCAGGAACTGCGAAAGACTATGGTGCAGACAAAGGCGATGGTGGTCATGATAACGTCGGTCCTGGTCCGCGACAACTTGTTAAAGATGCATTGAACGCTGCTGTCGCATCAGGAATCGATCTTGCCGAGCACGATCAATACGATCTTTACGACTTGGATGGCGACGGTGACTTCAATGAGCCAGACGGCCTCGTCGACCACTTGATGATCATCCACGCTGGTACTGGTCAAGAAGCTGGTGGTGGTGCACTCGGTGACGATGCAGTATGGTCACACCGTTGGGTCCTTAACGGCGTTTATCCGGTAGCCAACACAGAAGCTGCAGTTCCTTACTGGGGCGGTAAAATGGCGGCGTACGATTACACGATTCAACCAGAAGACGGCGCAGTTGGCGTCTTCGCACACGAATTTGGACATGACCTCGGTCTTCCAGATGAGTACGATACGCAGTACACAGGTCAAGGTGAGCCAGTACAATCATGGTCAATCATGAGTGGCGGTAGCTGGGCTGGTAAAGTCGCTGGTACAGAGCCAACAAGCTTCTCACCACAAAATAAAGAGTACTTCCAAAAAATCATGGGTGGAAACTGGGCGAACATCACAGAAGTTGATCTTGAAGATATCAACTCACAAGGTTTTGTCTCACAACTCGACCAATCTGTGACGAAGTCAAACAACCCAGGAATTATCAAAGTCAACCTTCCTGATAAGAAAATTAAAGGAATCGAACCAGCTTATGGCGAGCGCTACTACTACTCGACAAAAGGTGACGACATCCATACGGAAATGGCTACACCTAGCGTAAAACTTGGTGCGGACGGTGTCCTCACATTCGATTCATTCTATGAAGTCGAATCAGATTACGACTACTTGTATGTGAAAGCCGTCAGCGGCGGTAAAGAAGTTGTCCTCGATGTGTTCGGTGATGACGTCAACGGTGCAAACGAAGCTGGATACCCTGCTGAGACGACGAACGGTGCATGGGTCAACAAATCTTATGACCTTTCACAATTCGCTGGCCAAGATGTCCAGATCGTATTCGAATACGTGACAGATGGCGGCGTCGCAATGAAAGGCTTCGCAGTCGACAACTTGTCAATCCAATCAGAATCAGCAACACTCTTCGCAGACGATGCGGAAGGTGCTGAAGCCGTCACACTTGATGGATTTGTCAACTCAGACGGATACGATTCAAAACCGCATTACTACTACCTCGAATGGCGTAACCATGCCGGGTCGGATATGGGTCTTCTCAACGGCCGTGGCGTGAAATACAACACTGGTCTTGTCGTGTGGTACGGTGATGACTCGTACACAGACAACTGGGTCGGTGTCCACCCTGGCGAAGGCTTCCTCGGTGTCGTCGACTCTCACCCAGAGGCGCTCATCGGAAACTTGAACGGGAAAGAGACAGTTGCAGGTAGCACGCGTTACCAAATCGCTGATGCTGCATTCAGTCTCGATAAGACACTCGCTTGGTACATCGATTCACCAAGTCGTGGTGTGTATGATTACAAAGCACAAGCTGGCGTGAAACAGTTCAATGATGCGAATTCGTACATCAACTCACTCATCCCAGATGCAGGACGTAAACTTCCGCAATACGGGCTCGTCATTGACGTTGTCGGTGAAGCGAAAGACAACTCTGCAGGTGCTGTTTGGATCCGTACAAAATAAGGATGAACCATTTGACCTCCAGTCTTCTAACAAAGAAGATTGGAGGTCTTATTATTCTGAAAAAGCTTGAAAAATGGAAGGAACGTGTGTAACATAGTTGGTGTAACGCCTCTGTAGGTTAGTGGCAGACCTCAGCAATGGTAATGCTGCAGCACGAGTTCGATTCTCGTCGGAGGCATCAAATATACCGCTCAATGAAGCGGTTCAGAGCACTTCCTGTTTAAGACAGGAGGTGCTTTTTTTGTCCGTGCACAGAAATTGCACAGTTTTCATTTTTTCATGTCGTGAGCATTACTTTGTCGGAATGAAACTTTATTTTACAAATATGGGCATATGTACTATAGATGGTATACTGGATGCGACAATTTTAAAGGAGTGGATGAGGTGAATAGATTCATATTATTGGCGGGTTTGTTACTCTTGGGCGGATGCGCTGAAAATGAAGCGACGAATCCAGTAGAACCCGAAGCCGTTGTGTCCGCAACAAATGATGAAACGGAAGCGGAAGACACGACTGAATCCAAAGAGGTCGAGTTGCGAAAATATTCGCAAGAGGAGCTTGATGAACTTAATCTCGTATTGGTTGAGGCAAGTGGACGGGCGACGGACTATTTAACGAACATGAGAGCTGACATTTACATGTGCGGGAATATCTGCGACGGGCAACCCCTTAGCGACATTCAATTGAGTATGGACACTTCACGGACGGGCGTCGAAAAATCGGCAGCCTCCCTTGAAGAACTCGTGCTGCAGATTCGTGACGTGGCAAACTCGGGGTCGGACAATATGGACGCCGACGAGATGAACCAGGTCGCTAATCAGTTCGAGAAGACGGCCGCCGACATGCGCACCTTCCTTGCAAAAGAAGATTCGGCGTCATGGAACGAACCGAACGAGATGATCCAGGCGATGCTGGATGAGCTCGAAGCGGTGTCTTGGCTGTATAAACCGTATTCCCCTGCCATGTCAGAAGATGAGGCAGGAAACATTGAAGCAGAGACAAACATCTCAAGTGCGACCGTCGAGGTGATCTATGCACTGAACGAACTCCAGTCACTTTATAGCGTGAAATTGAGTGGGTTACGCGAGAAACCGTACGGTGACGACGGTAGCGTGGCAAGCGTCTCCGCCTCGTACTGGGACCATACGGACCAATACCTCGACCAGATGAGGCAAGCGGCAGACCTCGCCTTGCAATACGAGATGGATGCGCCATTAAAAGAAGAGTTCGAGGCAGTCGAAACGACGGCTGACGAGCTGGAGACGGCTATCGCCGATTACAACGCCCTTGTTGAACCATACAACTACGCGACTGATTATGACGCCCTCCTTGTAGAATGGGAAAAAATCAACGATGCGATGACACGGATCGAGAGAGCTCTATCCATCTCGACTTATGAAATGCAGACTTATCAGGACTTCGTGAACTGAGATTCCCTAATCGATAAGCCATATGTATTTTGTGCACAGCATTGTGCACACTTACCGCCCATGCACAGACGAATTCACAGTTTACTTCACCAATAATTAGGTATAGTCACATGGCAAATAGCTCAATGAAGCGGTTCAGAGCACTTCCTGTTTAAGACAGGAGGTGCTTTTTTATACTTATCAATCTAATATCGCTTTAATGAACATTCTGACGACAATCAATGGTACAATTTGGATTACCATATCTTTTACAGGAGGGTTTCGATGAAACGAGCACTTGGGATAGGCACAGTCGTGATTTTTTTGGCAGCTTGTTCGCCTAGTTCTGATCAGGACTCAAAACCTGAACCAGTTACAGAAAACACCACAGAAACATCAGAAGAAACCGTCGAAGAACTCACTCTATTTTTCAAAGGCGAACCAACTCAAAAAGAAATTGATATTTTCTGGGGATATTTACGATCTGAAAGTAGCGATGTGCTCGCTGCATTCGCCGAGGGATCGGAAAGTCTTTGGGCTTGCCAAAACACTTGCGAGAACCCTGACTCGACTGAATCCATTAACCTACAAAATCGTTTGGACCAAACCTTTACTAACATCGAAGAATTGCGAGTGGGTCTTGAACACTTAAAAGAATTTGATATCGACCATATTCAACATATTGAAATCGATTCCGTTCTTCGGTCATTAACCTATTCGCAGGACGTGATCAAGCACTTCAAAGAAACGAAGCACCAATTGACATGGAGAGAACAAGCAGACATGCTCGGCAGTGCACGTGGTATTGTAAAAGGTTTGAACATCGAACTGAGCGGTGTCTGACTCTGTTCGTGTCACATGGATTATAAATCAGCCTGAGTGTACCTCACCTTGACATCATTTCCGTTCCTCTATAAACTTGAAAAGTTGAAATCATTGAATAGTTAGAGGAAGGAGCATGATTCATGCTAAACGAATGGTTATGGATTCCTTCTGCCATCCTTACACTCGGTCTTCTCGTCCTCAGTTACAAATTGTTCGGACGGGTCGGATTATATGCTTGGATTGCGATGGCTTCAGTTGTCGCAAATATTCAAGTCACACAACAGATTGTAATTGGCGGATACATTTTTACGCTCGGTAACATCGTCTACGGTTCGCTCTATTTAGCGACTGATATTTTGAACGAAAAACATGGACGAGCCGCGGCTCGAAAAGGGGTATGGCTCGGGTTCTTCATTTTAATCGTTTCGACGGTACTCATGCAGTATGCCCTCTTGTATGAACCGTTCGAAGAAGCGCTCTTCATGCACGAAAGTTTTGAGGCACTCTTCTCGATGCTTCCGTTGATCACACTTGGTAGCCTTGCTGCTTACCTCGTCTCTCAATTGTTTGACGTCTTCGTCTACTCGAAGATTCGCGCCAAAACGGGCGAGAAAAAACTTTGGCTCAGAACGACAGGTTCTACCGTGCTCTCACAGTTAATTGATACGTTCACTTTCTGTATCATCGCTTTCTGGGGAATGGATTGGGACATCTGGTGGAACATCTTCATTACGACGTACGTTGCGAAATTTGTGATTGCTTGGATGGCAACACCGTTCATGTACTATGCAAAACGCACGAATCCTCAAGATGAAACCGAACAAGACGCTGCATAAAATAAGCCGTAACTTCACTGTCGAAGTTACGGCTTTTCTTATGGTCGTTCAATCTGGATACGCACAGCATACGGACGGGCTTCTTCAATCGACGCCGACTCTCGACAGACAGTGATCGCCTTGAACGCATCAATGGCGACCGCTTCGATCGTTTGATCGTTCGTTTCGACTTCAAGAATGGTATAGGCAGGTAAACGCTCGAGTTTAACCCACTCCCCGTTACGTTTTTTTTCATAGATGACTGGTGTTTGAATCGAGTAACGTCGGAGTAAATCATGTACATTCATCTGATCTCCTCCCTATTTAAATCGTACACCTATTATAGAAAGCGTTTTCACATTTGTAAAGCGAGCTTATCTAAAAATTATACTCATTTCCACTTCATTTCGAATTGTAAATGTCCGATATAGGGAGTAGAGAAATGGGGTGAATTGATGCGTTATCGCAGACAGGAAACTTTTCGCTATATTCTACCGAATCCCCGCACGATCCCTTATCGACTCGTTTGGGAAGAGAAGGAACTTTATGATGGAGAAGGACTTCTATTGAATGTGAGTTCACATGGACTGAAATTGCGATCCGATTATCTTTTCCCACTATCCGATGATTTGCAGGTCCACTTCGTCCTCGATCTCGTTCCGACTCTTCAACCTATTGAGTTGATTGGACATGTCAGACATCGCAGTCAATTAGGTTCATTATACGATTATGGTATTTTACTTGATGCCAAAATGGAAGAAACGCAACAACTTGTCACGATGATTAAAATGTATGCACGTGAAAATAAATGAGAACATGCGCCATCGCATCTTCTCATTTTTTCGTGTTTCCAAAAGAGGGTATACTACTATTATGACTATCATTGGGTGAGGTGTTCGTATGACGAGAAAATTTTTATTGATTCCATGGGGTATGGCCATTGCTTTAGCTATTTTTGGTCCGAACGTACCGTTTGACGGGCGATTCTTACTTGATTTCGTGACGTATAATACGAATGCTTACGAAGGCTATTCTCTTTCCTTATTCAGTATTCTAGGTGTATTTCCATTAGCCATGTTCCCGCTGCTTTGGTCAGAAGTGAACCAATTGAAGCCAAATCCGCTGTTTGCGGCAATCAGTAGTTTCTTCGTAGGAGGCTTCTTACTCGCCCCCTATTTGGCTTTCGCGAGACAATCTCCTTATCCAACTCCCGTTAAACCGCTTCCGACACGCATCCTTGGCGTCGTATTGTTGCTGGTGACAATCGGATTGTTTATCGCCGCCGCAAATACAGGGAATGTAGCAGAATATTGGTCGTATGTGGAGAACAACCAGTTCGTCCGAACGATGACCGTCGATTTCTTTTTATTGGCATTTATTCAGATTACGTTAATGAATCGTGATGCGAAACGGTATAAGATGAGCCTTTGGCCTCTTCCATACATCCCGCTCTTCGGCTTGATCTTCTGGCTCATGATTCGGCATCAAAAACCGTTTAACGAGGCACCACCAAAACGTGAGCGGGCCGAGATGAAACATTGATACCCCCTTTTGACTCATGAACCGTTATACTAGTTATTAGTTTTTATTATCAAAGGAGATTATCGCATGCGCTATTTTCAAGTCACCTCTTATGTGACTGTTAAGAATGAAGAACTCGTGTTGAATGAATATGTAAAAGTGCCGAATCAAAAAGTAGATCAATTTTTAAAAGAGACGCTAGAGCTTGATCTGTATGATGATCAAGTGACGTTGCGTGAATGTGTTGTCGCAAAAGGAAAGTGGGAATGCCCTGTCGGTGACTTCGTCATCACAGAACATATGGATGAAAAGAAGTTTAATCGTCTACAAAACAGCCGTTCCTCAAAAACGAAAAAGTAACCTCGACACGAAAAACCTCCTTGTCTAATCGACGAGGAGGTTTTGTCTTACAAGTTAATCCCTTTATTCATCCGATTCTTCATCGGGATCTGGATCAGGGTGTTGGGTCGGAGCCGGTTTTTGTGCCGGGTTTGATTCATCATCCGGAATTGGATCTGGATGTACCCCTGGTTGTGATTCGTCTCGTTTCATCGTATCCCTCCTTCATCGTTACTCCATTTGTTTATCCGTTTTGTTTATAGATGAAACGTATCAGTGTATATTTTGATTCCCAATCACTCGTCTTGAGATGGCTTTTTCAATCTCTACGATGATAAATACGACGGCTCCAAATGCCACTGGATAAATCCAATCTTCCCACGTAAGTGGAGCGGTCCCAAATAGCGTATGCATGAACGGAACATACGTGATGAACAGTTGTAGGGCGATGAGCAGTCCAGATACGAGGAACGCGATTTTATTGTCGAAGAAACGACGATTGAACGCCGGAACCAACTCAGTGCGACAGTTATATAAGTGGAACAACTGTGCCATGACAATCGCATTTAAAGTAATGGTCTGTAATTTCTCGGTCGAGTAATCGAAATCTCCGAGCATGTAGTTGATCCATAAACTACCTCCCCCGATTAATATCGACACGAACGTGACACGGAAGATGTAATAGCGACTGAGAAGTGGTACGTTCGCCGGTCGTGGAGGACGCTTCATCGTACTCTCTTCAAGTGGTTCAAAGGCAATCGCCAATGAGAGCGTAATCGCGACGACCATGTTGACCCATAAGATTTGAACTGGGCTGAGTGGAGCTGCTGCCCCGAGTAAAATACTCATCGCAACGAGTAACGCCTGTCCACCGTTCGTAGGGAGTAGGAAGAGAATCGTTTTCTTCAAGTTGTCATAGACACGTCGACCTTCACGGACGGCGTTATAGATGGTTTTGAAGTTATCATCGACAAGAACCATTTGAGAGGCTTCTTTTGCGACTTCCGTCCCTTTGATCCCCATTGCGACCCCGATATCGGCACGTTTTAAGGCTGGTGCATCGTTCACACCGTCTCCAGTCATCGAGGTGATCAATCCATTCTCTTGTAACCCTTTCACGAGACGAAGTTTATCGTTCGGACTCGTTCGGGCGAATACGTCATTATGAACCGACGCTTCTTTGATTTCTTCATCAGACATGTCTGTCAGCTCTCGACCCTCGAGCGCACCTTCCACTTCCATACCGAGTTCTTTTGCGATGGCGACAGCCGTATCCTTATGGTCACCCGTGATCATTTTAATTCGGATTCCAGCATCGCGACACGCGGCGACTGCGTCAATCGCCTCTTGACGTGGCGGATCGACGATACCAAACAAACCGAGGAAAGTCAGACCATCTTCAACGTCCTCATGATCAATCGATTGTTTTGAACTGTCGACACGTTTTAATCCAGCACCGAGGACACGTTGACCGCGGTCAGCAATCTCTTTTCGTTTTTCATCCCAATATTCTTGTTTGAATCCGTCTGTTGTCGCCATATCAAATAAGCGATCCGGAGCCCCTTTCACGAAGATCATGCGCTCGTCTTTATATTCAACGAGCGTCGCCATGTATTTGTACTCTGAATCAAATGGGATTTTAGAGATGACTTTAAGACGCTCGATTGGGCGCTCCGCTTTCTCAGCGACAGTTAATAAACAAGCTTCAGTAGGATCTCCGTTAATGACCCATTCTCCATCTTCTTTGTTCAACTGTGCATCGTTACACGTCTTCCCAACAGTCAATAGGTCAATCATTGACTCATCGTCATCCAAGTCAAACGGTTGACCGTTTAATTCTAAGTCTCCGTTCGGTGCATACCCGCTACCTGACACCTCAATGTCATGTTTCGCCGTCACGATTTGTTTGACGGTCATCTCGTTTTTCGTCAACGTTCCGGTCTTATCGGTACAGATGACCGAGACTGCGCCTAACGTTTCAACAGATGGCAGACTTCGAACAATTGCTTTTTGCTCAGCCATATTCCGAACCCCGAGCGCCAAGATAATCGAGATGACAGCTGGTAATCCTTCTGGAATGGCTGCGACTGCTAGACCAATTGTCGTTAACATGAGTTCAACTGGTTCATAATCTCGTAAGAAATAACCGAATGCATAAATAATGACAGAGATAATTAGGATAGCGATGGAGACCGTCTGTCCAAACTTTGTCGTCTGACGAATCAGTGGCGTCTTCACGGTTTGTACTTCTGAAATCGACGCATTGATTTGACCAAGTTCCGTACCTTCTCCGATTGCCGTCACAATGGCTTTCGCACTTCCCGTCGCCACACTCGTTCCTGAATAGACCATGTTTTTTCGATCTGCGAGCACGGCCTCTTCTTTGACGACGTCTGGTTTTTTCTCGACCGTTGTGGCCTCACCGGTCAATGCGGATTCTTCCACTTTAAATTTTTCCGCTTGAATAACCCTTGCGTCGGCTGGTACCTTGTCGCCTGCAGCGAGTACGAGAATATCCCCGACGACGAGATCACTTGAATCGATTTCGGATTGTTTACCATCGCGAATGACGGTCGCTTTCGTCTCTAACAACTTTTTGATTCCTTCTAATGCTTCTTCCGCTTTATTCTCTTGGAGATAACCGACAACCCCGATGACCGTTACAACCAAGACGATGACAATTGTATCAATATATTCACCAAGGAAACCTGTGACAACTGCCGCTCCTAAAAGGACATAAACGAGAATATCATTGAACTGTCTTAAAAATTTTATGATTTCAGGCGTCTTCTCCTTTTCAGGTAGGACGTTCTTTCCGAACTCCTCCTGACGATTGGTGACCTTTTGCTTCGAGAGACCAGATTCTACATCAGTCTCCACGTGGGACTGAACCTCGTCTACTTCGAGCGCATGCCATTCCCTGTTTTCGTTCTGCATGTTCTTTCCTCCTCGACCAATACTTTATGAAAACATCTATCCCCTATCTGTTCCCAATCTGATGCGGCTCGACACGTCCAAACTTGTATAATTGATGTCATTTTTCAAAGAAAACGCTCCCATGATTCTTTATTTCTTCATGTAAACGGTATCATGAATCAATTTTGATTTTTCTGATGAAAATGGCTTTACAGAAGCCTTTCAATCATTGAATATAGAAGAAATTATGAATGAATACAGATAGATAGAAAGAAGGAAGAGTTTATGGTCATTATTCAAGGAATTGCACTTTTACTGCTCATCCTCGCCTTGTTCACACTTTTCAGTTACAAGGCGCCATTCGGAATGAAAGCGATGGGCGCATTGGCAGGTGCGGCAATCGCAAGCTTCCTCGTCGAAGCATTCAACGCTTATGCCATCGGCGGATTACTGCCACTCCCTTTATATGAAGAAGTCGGGCAGGCAGCCGGTTCATTATCTGGTCCTGCTGCCGCGGCACTCGTTGCCATCGCACTCGGAATCAATCCCGTTTATAGTTTAATGATCGGTTTATCCGTGTCTGGTTTCGGGATCCTTCCTGGATTTTTCGCAGGATATATCCTGGCTCTGGCTGGCACACGAATCAATCGCTATCTTCCGACAGGTGTCGATATGATTTTCTACGTCATCGTGATGGCACCGCTCGCACGTCTCGTCGCTACTGGCGTGGACCCACTGGTTTCAAATACACTTGCACAAATCGGTGCGGTCATCGAACTCGCCGCGACGCAAAACCCGGTCGTCATGGGACTCGTTCTCGGTGGAATCGTTACTGTCGTGTCGACGTCACCTCTCAGCTCAATGGCTTTGACGGCGATGCTCGGATTGACAGGTGTGCCGATGGCGATTGCCGCTCTCGCGTTGACTGCATCCATTTCGATGAACTACCTGTTGTTCCGTCAACTGAAAATCGGTACGAAAAAAGACCAGCTTTCTGTAGCCATTGAACCGTTGACACAGGCCGACCTCATCTCGGCGAATCCAATCCCAATCTATAGTGTGAACTTTGTAGGGGGTGCAATCGCAGGATTGATTGTAGCGATGACCGGTATGATCAATGATGCCCCCGGGTCGGCTGCGGGTATTCCTGGTCTACTCGTCATGTATGGCTTCAACGACTGGCAGACCGTCACACTGACAGCTGTTGTTTTATTCATCCTTGGAATCGGATTCGGATTGATTGGAAGTCGACTCTTTAAAAACTTCCCGATTGTCCGGCATACCGAAAAGGTTGAATCGACAGAAGAAGATGCCGCATAAAAAAATCGATGCACGCTTGAACGGTTCGTTCGGCGGCATCGATTTTTTATTTTGCTTTCGGGAGTGGGGTATCCAACCTTACAGGTGTCCGGTAGATTGGAAAGTAATTAGATAATCCATGCAATTGAATGTGCTTTGCATTTAATTGCTGATAAACCTGATCGTTGAATACAAATTGACCAATGTAGTAAGGAAGCGGCTCATCTCCGGAAAAACTCATTTTAAAGTCATAGAGTGCATCCTGCCCGGTCGCCCCTCCTCCGAGATGAAGATGGAGTTTACCCTTTTCACCCGCCCGGCGAATCATTTCACTGAATAGGAAATGGTTGGGACGGAGAGGTAAGTATTCCTTAAGAGACCCTCCAAGGTGATAATTGGCTCCCTCATCTCCGTACAATACCAGAACTCCTGCAACCACGGTGTTTTCAAACACAGCAAATAGAAATTCCGCTTCAAAGGATTCGCTCGTCAGTAACTGAGTGAAATAAGAATCGGTATAATAATAGTCTTCAATTGCATCACGACGATTCATGGTCGCCTCATAAAGATGCATAAATGTGTGAATGTCTGAAGCGTCACCACGCACGACAGTCAACTGTTCACGGATGGCTCGTTTCACGTTACGTTTCGTCATTTTATGAAATCGCTCAGCCAAGTATTCATACGGTTCATCTAGTTTGACATGGACGGTCTGTCGTACTGGAATTGCTCTCCCGAATGTTTCCATAATGATCTCATCAATTCTTAATGGATGATAACGAATCGTTTCGGTCACCGTTTTCTCGTTCTCCTTGCGTTTAATGAAATGTTGCCTTGCGACTTTCACTTCATCATCTGTGAACTTCCCAACACGAAACGGACCACCATATCCATAAGCTGTCACAAGGTCATCATATTTTTCATTGATTCGGCGACGGATATATGGATATACAAGCATCCCTTTTGACGTGACGGCAAGAAACAGCTCTGGTGAGTCGTTCGATTCACAATTCACTTTGACATAATCAAAATGATCATACGCATCGCATGTTGTTAGATCCAACCATTTTTCCCATTCCATTTGGTCTTTGATGATTTTGAATTCCATCATCTCATCCCCTTTTCAGTAAGTGATTTCCATAACCACTTTTCCCATTAAAGGATGAGCACACCAGTGAAGAATTTAACTTTTTGTTGTTAACAATCAATATCCGATAAAGGTAATTCACGAAATAAATATCGTGATTTCTTTTTACGTTTTTATTCAAAAAGAACGAACTCGCACTTAGGCGAATTCGTTCTTATAGAAGTCTTAAGGACATCAATCTACTGACATCACTTGACCCGTCTCGGACGATTGTCGAGCGAGTTCGATCATTTGCGTCGTGAGTGTCGCATCCTTCAATGAAACGACAGGTTGCCGTGTCTGATCACTTTCGGCTAACTGATGATAATACATCAAATAGTCACCTTTCTCGACTTGAATCGTTTCGACCTCATCTGTCGACAAGATTCCAGTCTCTAACACGTCACTCGCCAACTTCCCATGCTTCAGTGCCTCTTCCTGAGGATCGAGCCCGAACTTCACGAAGCTACCTTTCGTTCCATGGACTTCGAATCGGGGAGTTTCGCCAGCGATGAATGGATTCGAGCGAAGATAAACTCGCTTCTCTCCATAATAAAATGTCACATAGAATCCGTCGTCAGACTGTCCACCCTCTCGTTGAATCATCACATCCGCTTGAATCTTGTCAGGTTTCCCGAACAAGGCGAGCGTCTGATCGATGAGATGACTTCCTAAGTCAAACAAAATCCCTGATCCCGGACCTGCATTTTCACGCCAACGGTCGCGTACATTCGGTCGGAAACGATCAAATCGGGATTCAATTACTTTCCACTCCCCTAACACATTTGAGTCGATCAATGACTGAATTGTTAAGAAATCACCGTCATAACGACGGTTTTGATAAACGTTGACGATGCCTTCCGACTTCGCTTCAAGTTCCATCAACTCAATTCCTTCCTCAGTTGTCAGGAACGCTGGTTTTTCAACCAACACATCTTTCCCAGCTTTGAGGCAGGCAACAATCATCTCTTTATGTAAATGCGATGGTGTCGTAATGACATATAAAGAAGCATCCGTTTGAAGTGCCTCGTCTAATGTCGCATACACCGTGGCATCCGGTAATTCAGCCTTTACTTCATTCGGACGTGATGACACAACGCCGCTCACTTCAAAAGTGTCAATCGCCTTTAAAAACGGCAGATGGAATGTATTCGCCGAAAAGCCGAACCCTACCAAAATAGTTTTAATCATGAAAACTCCTCCTTTTCGCTTTTATCATTGTATCAAAAAAAGGGTCCAAAGACCCTTATGCACTCATGCTCTCATCTAATCTGTATTCGAACGTATTGTACCCGTTTCGTGAATCGACAAAGACGAAACCAAAACGTGGATAATAACTATTTAGAAATTCATTGTCAGCGACACAATCTAGACGAATTGGTTCATCCTCATCGGCTTCCTCTAGTACGTGCTCCATGAGCTGCTGACCGACGCCACGACCTTTCAGCTTTTCGCTGACGACGATTCGATGGATATATTGTCCACGCTCACTGTCATCCCATAAGTTGTCATCCCAGTCGTCCGGGGGCAACAATGCGATTGAAGCTAAAATTTGTTGGTCATCTTCAAAGACATATACACTGCCTTCTGCAATGTCAGTGCGCACACGCTCTACGAGGTCCTGTTCCAAATATTCGGTCCATTGGTCGCTTCCTTGTTCATTTAGCGCTACGGCTCGTTGTTCGATTAGGTTCGCGATGTTGTTGGCATCGCGCTTCGTCGCGAGTCGAATCATAACGTCCTCCTTTAGTTATACAGTATTTGAAATACAAATATAACGGAGAACACATTGCCTTTCAACCATCTTGCTCACTGTTGAAGTTCGAACGGTGTGACCTCGCCATCGTTTAATTGATAGCTGTAGGATAAAGTCGCGTTGAGACTATGTGAAACAGAACAATAGCGTTCAACAGATAGTTCAATCGCACGTCGCACTCGCTCTTCTGACATGTCGCCTTTCAGAATATACAAGATGTGAATGGCTGTAAAGCGTTTCGGATGATCGATTGCCCGAACCCCATCAATCTTCATTTCGAACGATTCTAACGGTTGACGCATCTTATGCAAAATGGAGACGATATCGATCCCCGTGCAAGATGCGGTGGCGTGAAGTAACATCTCCGTCGGACGAGGTCCCGTGTCGAGACCGCCGACGTCCTCGGACGCATCAAGTGTCACCGTGTGCCCCGATGGCGTATGAGTCTCAAACGCCATGCCTTGCTTCCATACGACTTCCATGTTCATTGTCTTCTCCCCCTATTTCATTTGATAGCAACCTATTCCCGCATTTGTTGTATGATTAAGCTACAAATCGATTTTTAAGGGGTGTATGTCGTTGGATTGGTCCGTTATTTTCAGTTGGGGGCTATATATCGTCCTCGGGTTAAACTTATTGTTCGCACTCGCCGTCATTTTTGCCGAAAGACGTGACGTCGGCGCAACCTGGGCCTGGTTGCTCGTCCTATTTTTCTTACCGGTGCTCGGTTTTATCATTTACCTGTTCCTCGGGCGACAACTCAAAAAGGATAACTTCTACAATTTGAGTGTGGAAGAACGCTCTTTTCATGCGCTACAAGTGGAAGCACAGCTCGAACAGATTCACACACGTCAGACGCAACTTGCGCAGCCACTGTTCGAAAAGTATGACCAACTGCTTCAAATGAACTTGCGCTCTTCAAAATCATTGATAAGTGTACATAACCGTTCCCTCATCTTACATGACGGCGAACAAAAGTTTAAGGCGTTGATGGATGACATCCGCTCCGCTGAAACCGAAATCAATATTCAGTACTATATCATCCAGCGTGATGCTCTCGGACAAGCACTCTTAAAGGAATTGATTGAACGAGCGAAAGCGGGTGTCAAAGTACGGCTTCTTTACGACGCGGTCGGTTCTCGTAGTCTTCGGAACTCAGACTTCAAAGAATTAATTGCGAACGATGGAGAAGTACGTGTTTTCTTCCCACCGACACTCGGGATGATCAATTTCAAGTTGAACAACCGCAATCACCGAAAAGTCGTCATCATCGATGGGAAGATTGGTTATGTCGGTGGCTTTAATGTCGGGACCGAATACCTCGGACTCGTTGAGAAATTCGGATATTGGCGCGATACCCATTTACGCGTCGAAGGAGACGTCGTCTACAATCTCCAACACCGCTTTATCCTGGACTGGAATTACTCAGGTCACCGGAAGCATGACCCGGAGAATACGTTCTGCTTCGCGAGACATGAGATTAAAGACAATTCACCGATGCAAATCGTCACGAGCGGTCCAAACTCGGATACCGAACATTTAAAAAATATGATGATTAAAATGATCATGTCAGCGAAACGACGGGTCGTCATCCAAACCCCTTATTTCATACCCGACACGAGTTTTATGGATGCATGTAAAATGGCACTCAACTCCGGCGTTCAGATGGACATCATGATCCCAGGAAAACCGGACCACCCGTTCGTCATGTGGGCATCGCTCTCCTTCCTTGGAGAGTTGCTCGATTATGGGGCAAACGTCTATCTGTATGATGAAGGATTCCTCCACGCGAAGACGCTTGTCGTCGATGAGGAGATTGCGACGGTCGGAACGACGAATTTGGATGCCCGAAGTTTCCGTCTCAACTTTGAAGTGAACGCAGTCATTTACGACGAACGCGTCGCCCTCGAACTTGTTTCTTTATTTGAAACAGACACGGCGGTCAGTCGCACGTATACGATGGAAGACTATGAAAAGCGCAAATGGACAGTACGTGCTCGGGAGGGTGTCTCACGACTCCTCAGCCCGATTTTATAACGAAAGAAGCAGAGCTCGGCGCTCTGCTTCTTTTTCATTTTATAGTTTGAATCGTGAGACGAGGTCTTGTAGTTCTTCTGCCATCGTCGCGAGCGCCTTCGCCGATTGTGACACTTCTTCAATCGATTTCAACTGGTCGTCTGTCGTCGCTGCGACTTGTTTGGAGACACTTGAGTTCTCGTCGGCGATGTCAGCAATTTGGGATGCTGTCGCCGCTACTTCTTGGACGTTTGCCGCAATCTCCTCGACAGTTGCCGTCACATCTTCGATTCGCGGTGTCATCGCGACCGTTCGCTTTTTGATTTTCTCAAATCGGTCTGCCGTCATTTCTGAAGAAATGAGACCGGCTTTCGTGTGAGTGGATACTTCTTGCATCAAGTGGACAGATTGCTCTGTCTCCTGTTTGATGCGGTCAATCAATGCCGCAATTTGTTTCGTCGACTGTTGGGACTGCTCGGCAAGCTTTCGAACCTCGCTCGCCACGACAGCGAACCCTTTCCCGTTCTCTCCTGCACGTGCCGCTTCAATCGCTGCGTTCAAAGCGAGCAGGTTCGTCTGTTCTGCAATCCCGTTGATGACCGAAACGATTTCTCCAATCTCACTTGAACGATGTGCCAACGATTGGATGACACCTTCAAACGTGACGACCGATGCATCGATTGCCTGCATCTGCTTGACGTTCTCTCGGACGGTCATCGACCCATCTTCCGCTTCGTTTGACGTCTCACGTGATAGTTCAGACACGTCCATCGAGCTCTCTGAGATGCGCATGATTCCGGATGTGATGGCCTGGAGTGACGTCGCGTTGTCATCAAGTTGACGTTTTGAACCATCGGCACTGACCGCCATCTGGTCGACCGCACGAGCAATCTGTTCTGACGAAGCGGAATTATGTGCGGAGTTTGCCATCAATTCCTGCGAAGATGCCGCGACTTGACTAATGGAATCGTCGAGACGAAGTAATATCATTCGCAGTGAGGCACTCATCTCATTGAAACTCTCTGAAACGCGACCGATTTCATCGTTCGATAAGACGCTGATCGGTTCAGTCAAATCGCCGGATTTGATTCGTTCTGCCCCCTCGGTTAATAAGCGTAACGGGCGTAAGATTGAGCGGAGAACGAAATATAAAAGAATAGCCGCCACACCGAACATACCGATAATGACGAACACGGTCGTCCAAAGGATGCCGACAGTCTCAT
>NZ_JAPEHX010000033.1:0-32704 GCF_028823655.1 Exiguobacterium sp. B2(2022)
TAGAGCGTACGGTTCATACCCGTGAGGTCGTGGGTTCGACTCCCTCCGCCGCTACTTATAAGGACCCTTAGCTCAGCTGGTTAGAGCAGACGGCTCATAACCGTCCGGTCGTAGGTTCAAGTCCTACAGGGTCCATTTGAAACAACTTTCATTTTGTGAAAGTTGTTTTTTTGTTTTCAATCTAAAATTCGTGGGTAAATAGTCGTTAGCATTTTGTTTTTTGAAAAATATGAAATGAGGCGGACAAAATGGAACGAAATCACACCATGATGCAGTTTTTTGAATGGCATATCGAAGCGGATCAAAAACATTGGAAGCGGTTAAAAGAGAGAGCGGAAGATTTAAATAAAGCTGGAATCACTGCGTTTTGGTTACCACCCGTCACAAAAGGACAAAGCGGTGAAGACACAGGCTATGGCATCTATGACTTATATGACTTAGGTGAGTTCGATCAAAAAGGGTCGATTGCCACAAAATACGGGACGAAAAAAGAACTTCTTGAAGCGACAACCTATTGTCAGCAAGAACTAGGGATGCAAATTTATATGGATGTCGTCATGAACCATAAAGCAGGAGCAGATGCGACCGAGAAGTTTGAAGTGCTCGAAGTGGACCCAAACGATCGTACGAAAATCCTTTCAGAGGAGCCTTTTGAAATCGAAGGATGGACAAAGTTTGATTATGAAGCTCGTGATGGGAAGTATTCTACATTTAAATGGGACTTCACACATTTTAACGGAACGGATTATGATGCGGCGACAGATCGTTCTGGTATTTTCTTTATAGTTGGAGAGAATAAGAAATGGAACGATAATGTTGATGATGAATTCGGTGTCTATGACTATTTGATGTTTGCGAACATTGACTATCATCATCCTGATGTTCGGGAAGAAGTATTGAACTGGGGGAAATGGTTCATTGAGGAAACGAAATGCGACGGCTTCCGATTGGATGCGATCAAACACATCAACTATGACTTCGTGAAAGAGTTTAGTCAGACGATGCGGGAAGAGAAAGGTGATCAATTCTATTTAGTTGGAGAGTTTTGGAAGTCTGATCTTAACGCGTGCCGTGAATTTCTTGATAACATCGATTACCACGTCGATCTATTCGATGTTCCGCTTCACTATAAATTACATCAGGCGTCAGAAGAAGGGACCGCATTCGATATGCGTACCATTTTTGATGATACGCTCGTTCAGTCACACCCGCTCCATTCAGTGACATTTGTAGACAATCACGATTCGCAACCGGAAGAGGCGCTTGAGTCGTGGGTAAAAGATTGGTTCAAACAAATCGCATACGGTCTCGTCTTGCTTCGTAAAGATGGCTATCCATGTGTCTTCTACGGGGATTACTACGGCATCGACGGTCCCCACCCGACTGATGGGATGAAACTCGCCATTGACACACTTCTATATGCTCGTCGGGAAAAGGCTTATGGGGAACAGGATGATTACTTTGATGATGCAAACGTTATCGGCTGGGTACGCAAAGGTGTGGAGGAGATCGAGCGCTCAGGATGTGCCGTTCTCATCTCAACTTCGGACGAGGCTGAAAAGAAAATGTTTGTAGGGGAAGAGCGAGCTGGTGAGACATGGGTTGATTTGACGAATACACGTGAAGATAAAATTGAGATTGATGATGAAGGATTTGGGGTATTTAAAGTGGCGGCGGGGTCTATTTCAGTCTGGGCGTTACCAGAAGAAGATGTAGAGTGAAGCATTACAATTGAGTCGACCGTCACAAATCTGTTACATTTATAACGAACGTTGTTCAAAACACTTTTAAGGGGGATTTTAGTAATGGCTAAATTTGAATTACCACAACTTGATTACGCATATGATGCACTCGAACCACACATTGACGCACGCACGATGGAAATCCACCACACGAAACACCACAACACTTACGTCACAAACGTAAACAATGCACTCGAAGGAAAAGACGTGGAGTACTCTTCACTCGAAGACTTGCTTCAAAAAATCGATTCGCTTCCTGCTGACATTCAAACTGCTGTCCGTAACAATGGTGGCGGCCACTGGAACCACTCGTTCTTCTGGAAACTTTTGAAGAAAAATGAGAACGGGACACCTTCTGGCAATCTCGCTGCTGCAATCGACGAGTCGTTCGGTAGCTTTGATGCATTCAAAGACGAGTTCACAAAAGCTGCAACTACTCGTTTCGGTTCAGGATGGGCATGGCTCGTCGTGAAGAACGGCAAACTTGAAGTGACGTCTACACCAAACCAAGATTCACCAATCATGGAAGGCGTTACGCCAATCCTCGGACTTGACGTTTGGGAGCACGCTTACTACTTGAACTACCAAAACCGTCGTCCTGACTACATCAATGCATTCTTCCACGTCATCGACTGGGATTATGTTGCGAAATTGTACGCTGACGCAAAATAAGTCGTTTGTCCCGAGATTCTCCATAGAGTCTCGGGTTTTTTTGTGTCTTTCATTAATTTGTAAACAAATTATGATATAGTGAAAAACGGACAAAATAGTAGATGACCGTGTACGCTATACTATAGAAGGAATCGATTGTGGAAGGAGATAACGGACTTGGCAAAAAATCGTGTGAAAGTGCCGAAGAAACGGCGAAACCACTTACCGTTACGTTTAAATTTGTTATTTTTCATCGTCTTCGTTCTATTTGCGACCTTAATCTTTCGATTAGGCGTCGTTCAAATCGTGAATGGGGAATTGATTGCACGTGAAGTACAAAAAACTGAGTCAAGTAAGATTAAATACGAGGTACCGCGAGGGAAGATTTATGACCGTAACGGTCAAGTGCTCGCGGATACGATTTCAAACTACTCGATCATGTACCGTCGTTCGCAGGTGACGAAAGCGGATGAACGCTTAGATGTCGCCAAAAAGTTGTCAGAAATCGTCGATATTCCGAAAGAAGATCGCAAAATGACGGAACGAGACCGTAAAGATTACTGGATTGCAACAAATCCAGAACTCGCACAAGAACGTACACAAGCATTGTTGGAGGAGTTACCGGAAGATGAGCGGGCTGCCTTGTCCAACCAAGATGTAGACCGGCTCCTACTCGACTCCATCACAGAAGAAGAGATCACGTTCGATGATGCGACAGAAGAAATCATCGCGATCAAACATAATATGGAGAGCGGCTATGCGCTCGACCCACAAGTCATCAAAATCGGCGCAAGCCCGAAAGAGATGGCAGTCATTGAAGAAAACTTAGAAATGTTGCCAGGTGTTAGCGTTGAGCCATACTATCAACGGGACTATCCGTTCGATGAGACGTTCAAGAGTTTCTTAGGAAGCTATCGTCAAATCCCGGCAGAACAACGAGCTTCATATCAGGCGAAAGGATATGGACTGAACGACCGTGTCGGGACGTCCTACTTGGAGCAACAATATGAAGACGTCCTTCGCGGAACGCCTGCATACGATGTGTTCACGACGTATAAAGGTGAACCGGTCGGGGAACCGACTCGCGTGAGCGGGAACCCGGGTAAAGATATCGTATTGTCGACTGATATCGAATTCCAAAAAGAAGTCGACGAGATTTTGAAGAAGGCGATTCGGGCCGGACGTTCGGGAAGTCCTCATTTTGACCGCGCATTCGCTGTCGTCATGAACCCACAGACGGGTGAACTCCTCGCTTTGTCAGGGCAAGAGCTTGATTTAGAGACGAACGAGTTCAAAGATGTTTCGACGGGGACTGTGCTCCGTGCCAGTCAAATTGGGTCAACCATCAAAGGGGCGACGGTCGCTTATGGATTTGAAGAAGGTGTCGTCGAGCCAGGAGAATATATTTATGATGCGCCGATTAAAATCGGATCGTCTACCAAAGCCTCTTACCGAAACATGGGGAACATTAACGATTTAGATGCACTCGCGATGTCGTCAAACATCTATATGTTCCAGATTGCGTTACGTTTGGCTGACTATTATTCGACTGGACAAATTGTCGGGGAAAACGTCACACAAGCGTTTGAAACGATGGAACATTACTATAAACAGTTCGGTCTCGGAATCGAGACGGGAATAGATTTACCGTTCGAGTCGATTGGATTCCGTAGCGTTCCCGACCGTGTCACGCTCCTCATGGATATGTCGATTGGACAGTATATCTCGTACACGCCGATCCAATTGGCTCAATATACGTCCACGTTAGCGAATGGCGGTTATCGCATTCAGCCGCATTTATTAAAAGAAATCATTGAGCCAGGTTCGCTCGATGAAAATAAGAAACAAGTCGTCAGCACGTTCCAACCGAACGCGTTGAATAAAGTGGATATTCAAGATAAGTATATCGAGCGGGTTCGAGAAGGATATCGCCAAGGGGTTGAATCTGCATCGGGTTCATCTCGGATTTTGCAACAGACAGGAATGACTGCGGCAGGTAAGACCGGAACGGCACAGGCAATTGCTGAAGGTGCAGACGGTCAGGCGAAACGGAACGCGAAAGGGGAACCAATCAAGACGCTTAACTCGAACCACGTCGGTTGGGCGCCATTCGACGATCCTGAAATCGCATGGGCGATCATCATGCCTGGACTTGAGGCAGAAGGAATCAATACACGTGTCGCGCACGATATTATGAAAGCTTACTTTAACTTAGAAGATGTGAATGCAATGCTTCAATGAAAGGAGTCACTTTGGTGGCTTCTTTTTTGTCTTTACAATTCTTTTACGTTCCGTTTATTTCTCGTTAATAGAAGTTCATTAGGATATTAATTGTAGGACAGAACAACAGATCCACAACAAAAATCAAAGCAAACTCAAGGAGGACGTCACAAATGTCTTGGATGAAAAAATCAGCTTTACTCGCTTCAATCACTTCGGTCGCACTCGTAGGTGCAGCCTGTGGGAACAATGAAGAAGGAAGTGGCGCTGCTGAAGGCGATGCGCTATCAGGAAAAGTCGTCATGGACGGATCATCAACTGTATTCCCAATCATGGAAGCAGTCGCAGAAGAATATTCAGCTGAACAACCAGAAGTTGAAGTGACAGTCGGTGTCTCTGGTACGGGTGGTGGCTTCAAACGCTTCGTGACGGGAGAGACAGACTTCTCGAACGCATCACGTGAAATCAAAGAAGAAGAAGCAGCTGAAGCTGAGAAAAATGGTGTGGAATTTACACAACTCTCAGTCGCACTTGATGGTCTTTCACTCGTTGTGAACCCAGCAAACGATTGGGCACAAGATATCACAATTGAAGAATTGAATAAAATGTGGACAGATACAAGCGTGAAAACGTGGAAAGACGTTCGCTCGGACTGGCCAGATGAAGAGATCTCATTCTTCGCGCCTGGTAAAGACTCAGGTACATTCGACTTCTTCAATGAAGCTGTTCTCGACGATACAGACATTCGTGAAGACGCACAATTGTCAGAAGACGACAACGTCCTCGTCACAGGTGTAGCAGGAACGGAAGGCGCAATCGGATTCTTCGGATACGCATACTACATCGAAAACCAAGATACATTACGTGCCATGGCAGTCGAAGGTGTAGAGCCAACTCCGGAAACAATCAATGATTTGTCTTACCCGCTCTCACGTGAAATCTTCACATATGTCAACAACGCTTCGTTGAAAGATAAAGAGCAAGTAGCTGATTTCGCACGCTTCATGAACGAAAACGCAGGTGCGCTTGCTGAAGAAGTAGGATATGTCGGTATGGAACAAGCGCGTTACGATGAAAACGCGAAGATGATCGACGAAATCGCTGGAGAATAAAATGATACGTGGCAGAAGGTGAGGGTAACTCTCACCTTCTCGCCATGCTTTCTAGTATGAAGAGGTAGGGAGCGATACACGAGATGAATGAACCAAACAAAGAGCTCTCGATTCGAGAGATGATTCAACAAAATAAACAAAAGAAATATAGTACGACGAACGTGTTTGATAAAATCATGCCGTTCTTATTATTCTTGAGCGCATTCGTATCGGTCGTCACGACAATCGGTATTGCGTTCACACTTGGCTTTGAGCTATTCAAGTTCTTTGAACGAGTGCCTGTCGCTGAATTTTTAGGGTCGACAGAATGGTACCCGCTTAGTGCAGACCAGCGCTTCGGGGTATGGGCACTTGTGATGGGAACACTCCAAATTACTGTAATTGCGATGATCGTTGCCGTACCGCTTGGACTGGCGTCTGCGATTTATTTGAGTGAGTACGCTTCGGAGCGAGCGCGTCGTGTATTAAAGCCGATCTTAGAAGTGTTGGCAGGTGTACCGACCATCGTATTCGGTTTCTTCGCGTTGTCATTCATCACACCGATTTTGCAAGCGTTGATTCCAGGACTTCAAATTTACAATGCGCTTAGTCCTGGTATTGTCGTCGGGATCATGATTATTCCGATGATCGCTTCGATTTCTGAGGATGCGATGAGTGCGGTACCGAAGAAAATTCGAGATGGTGCGCTCGGTCTAGGTGCAACACGCCTTGAAGTGGCGACGAAGGTCGTTATGCCGGCAGCGACGTCTGGAATCATTGCTTCAATCGTTCTCGGAATGAGCCGTGCGATTGGGGAAACGATGATTGTAACGATTGCGGGTGGATCGCAACCGAACTTCGAGTTCAATCCGCTCAATGCGATTCAGACGATGACAGCATATATTGTTCAAATCGCAAAAGGTGACGCTGGTTACGGCACAATCGAATATTACAGTATCTATGCGGTCGGTGCGTTGTTGTTCGTCTTCACTCTGTTGATGAACTTGCTCGCAAACTGGGTGACGCGCCGCTTCAGAGAGGAGTACTAATATGGCTTTACCGAACAGTGAGTTCAAGAATACGAAGAACCTGATGGATCGTGAGACGGTGTCTGAACGAATCAAACGCCGCTTACAACTGAATGAAATTTTCAAATACGTCTTTTTAGCAGGACTTGTCTTTGCCCTTCTGGTTTTATCAACATTGATCTATGACATCGTCTCAAAAGGGGCGGGATGGGTCGACCTTGATTTCTTACGCAACTTCCCGTCACGTCGTCCTGAAGATGCTGGTCTATATCCTGCATTGATTGGATCATTATGGTTGATGTTATTGATTGTACCAATGGTGTTCGTCATCGGTGTCGGTGCAGCCATCTACCTAGAAGAGTATGCTCCAAAAAATCGAATGACTTCATTTATTGAAGTTAATATTTCGAATTTGGCTGGTGTCCCTTCAATCGTTTTCGGATTGCTAGGTCTAACGATATTCGTCCGAGTCATGGAATTAGGCAACTCGGTTATAGCAGGTGCGTTAACACTCGGTCTCATGAGTTTACCGATTGTCATCGTAGCCTCACAAGAAGCATTACGGGCAGTCAAAATGGAGTTAAGACACGCTTCATTAGCACTAGGAGCTTCAAAGTGGCAGACCACGTTCAATGTCGTCTTGCCGTCAGCGTTGCCAGGGATCATTACTGGTATTATCCTCGCCGTCTCACGTGCAATCGGTGAAACAGCACCGTTGATCATGGTCGGCGCAGCAACATTTATTTCAACAACACCAAGCAGTATTTTCTCTGACTTTACGGCGCTCCCAATCCAGATCTATAACTGGACGAGCCGACCGCAAGCAGAATTCCAAAACTTGGCCGCGGCAGGAATCATCGTACTCATGACAATGCTCATTGCGATGAACTCTGTAGCGATTTACATCCGAAACAAATATACGAACCGACATTAAGTCGTTCTTGCAGATGAATGAGGAGGAAGCTCGAGATGATGAAACAACAAGAGCTCAATAAAGGAGATCAAAACGTGAACACAACAACGACAAAACCGACAACTACTGAGATGAAAAAAGATAGCGCTTATGTCGTCAACAATTTGAACCTATGGTACGGCGAAGATCAAGCTTTGATTGACGTCAACCTCGATATTAAAAAGAATGAAGTTACGGCCATCATCGGACCATCTGGGTGCGGGAAATCAACATTCATTAAAACGTTGAATCGCATGGTAGAACTCGTACCATCTGTTCGGACGAATGGTGAAATCTTGTATCATGGTCGGAACATCTTCGACCGTGGATATAAAGTAGAAGATTTACGTACATCGGTCGGAATGGTATTCCAACAACCAAACCCGTTCCCGAAATCAGTATATGATAACGTAGCGTACGGTCCTCGTACGCATGGCATCAAAAATAAAAAAGTACTCGATGAGATTGTCGAGCGCTCACTTCGTGGCGCTGCCATTTGGGATGAAGTGAAAGATCGTCTGAACGAAAACGCATACGGACTTTCTGGTGGACAGCAGCAACGTCTCTGTATCGCTCGTACGCTAGCAATCGAACCTGACGTCATCTTGATGGATGAACCGACATCTGCCCTTGACCCGATTTCAACCCTGAAAGTGGAAGAACTCGTTCAAGAGTTGAAAGAGCAATACTCGATCATCATCGTCACGCATAACATGCAACAAGCTGCCCGTGTTTCGGATAAAACGGCCTTCTTCTTAAATGGAGAAGTTGTCGAGTTCGATGTAACAGATAAGATTTTCTCGAATCCATCTGACAAACGGACGGAAGACTATATTTCTGGCCGTTTCGGTTAAGGAGGAGACTAGATTGATGGCACAAAATCGCACATTTTTTGATACGAAATTAACTGAATTAGAAGATAAAGTAGTTCGTTTAGCAAACTTGACGATGCGACAAACGGCGACGGCAATTGAAGTGTTAGAAAAACACGATCTTGAATTAGCAAAAACGGTAATCGACAACGATAACGAACTTGATGATTTAGAGTTAGCAATCAACGACGAAGCGATTTTATTGATTGCAAAGCAACAGCCAGTTGCGACTGACTTACGTCGTCTGATTGTGACGATGAAATCGGCGACAGACTTAGAACGCATTGCGGATTACGCGACGAACATCGCCAAAGCTGTGACGCGAATTGAACATGTTCCTTATTTACATGACATTCAACCACTCAAGCAGATGGCTGAACAGTTGATTGACATGCTCGAGTTGGCGACACGTGCGTATCGTAAAGGGGAAGTGAGTCGTGTCCGTGAACTCAATGAAATGGACCGTGTAATTGATGAAATCAATCTAACGGTGATTAAACAATACATCGGTTCCCTTCCGGCAATGACGGTCGGGACGAACGATGTATACGAGTTCTCAAACATCGCTAGATATCTCGAGCGGATGGGCGATCACGTGACAAACTTCGGAGAACATTTAATTTTCCTTGAAAAAGGGAAACATTATGATTTGAATCAATAAGATTAGTGGTAAAGAACAACAGTGCTGTTGTTCTTTATTTTTTTGGGCAGGAATTCATAAAGAATGAGCGAATACTAGTCTACATGGATTTTTACATGAAGGGAGCCATACAGAGATGGAAGAGAAAATCGTATCCTTGAAGCAACAAGGACTTACGTTGAAACAGATTGCGGCAGAACTAGACGTCCCGATTGGCAAAGTCCAATACGCATGGCGCAAATGGAGAAATCAGCAACAAGAGTTGGAGGAAGTTGTCCCTGTGAAACAAAAGAGCAACAAGAAAGCTAAAGCGAAAGCGAAAGCACCAGGAGCCACTTCGCGTAAACAAGTTGCCACAGCGAAAGAAACGAGTGATGTGAACGTATCGCCACTTCTTGCGAAAGGACCAGAAGGATACTGGCAGTTGCCAGACCGATACAACGTAGACTTTTTACATGCAGTCGTACAATCACCGAACTCGGTTTATGTGTGCTGGGAAGTGTCTGATTTGGTCAAAGAGACGTTAGAGCTTCAGTTTATGAGACGATGGGAAGAGCTACCGAAAGCATTCCGTATTTTAGACGTGACCTTATTGGATTATGCGAGCGGTCATGCAAATCGTTCATATACGTTCGACCTACCTGAAATGACGAATAGTTGGTTCGTTCGTCCTCTCGATCCGAATACGACATATGTGTTCGAATTCGGGATACGCACGATGGAGGGAGAATTTTTACCAATCGTGGCATCAGCACCGCTTGATACACCGCGTGCAGAACCAGCCGGCATCGGACGTTTTGCGGAACCTGTGAGACGTTGGCAGTACGGGGAAGTAGATTCTCCTGAGTTGTTAGATACATTACCAAAATATGCGGCATACCGTCACGTACGTTAAGGAGGACATTTTTACATGAAACCAGGATACTTTTCACTCGTCCTTCATGCTCATTTACCGTACGTTAGGCATGAAGAGAAGCACCGATTAGAAGAAAGATGGGTATATGAAGCCATCTCAGAAACATATATTCCAATCCTTTGGCAAGTTGACCGCTTGAAGCGGCCATTGCATTGGACAGTCAGTATTTCGCCACCAGTGGTAGAAATGCTCGCTGACCCGCTCATCCAAGACCGATATGTCGAGCACATCGATGAGATGCTCGAATTGATTGCGTTAGAACTCTCAGAGGGAAGAACGGATGAGGAGACGTCGACGCTACATTTCTATGAACAGCGTTATCACGACTTGAAAAATACGTTCCTTCATTGGAATAAAAACTTGAATGAAGCGTTCCGTACATATCGTGAAGCGGGATATATTGACATGGTGACTTGTACGGCGACCCACGGCTTCAACCCACATCTCTTCACGGAGCAGGCGGCACGGGCTGAAATTCGGACAGGTCTCAACTGTTTCGAACGTCACTACGGGTTCCGTCCGACAGGGATTTGGTTGCCAGAGTGTGCGTATACACCAGGCGTGGACCGAATTCTCTACGAGGAAGGAATTCGATACACCTTTGTCGATGAACATGCATTGCTCGATGCGGACCCGACTCCTGAAAAAGGCATTGGTGCTCCGGTCTATTCTCCACACGGTGTCGCATTGTTCCCACGAGACCAAATCATCTCGGGTAAAATCTGGAGTTCGATGATTGGATATCCAGGTCACCCTGACTATCGAGAGTTTTATCGAGATTTGGCCTACGACCGAGATTGGGACTACATTCAATCGTTCATGCATCCGGAAGGCATTCGATTCGACACAGGATTAAAAATGCACCGCATCACAGGTGACACCGATCAAAAAGACTTTTATGTACGTGAGTGGGCTGAACATCAAATCGAGAACCATGCGACAGACTTCGCTCAAACGTTAGAAGGGCACCTGGAGGCACATGGCGGACAAACGTTCCCACCGTTCTTGGTCACAGCACCGTTTGACGCGGAATTGTTTGGTCACTGGTGGTTTGAAGGTCCTGAATTTCTTGGGAAAGTCGCAGAGCGGCTCGAAGAATTTGGAATCGAAACGATCACGCCAGCAATCTTCCTTGAGCGTCACTTCAAAGATTTACAAACCGTCCATGTTTCCATGAACACATGGGGACGAAAAGGCTACGGTGAAGTTTGGATCAATGAACGAAATGAATGGATGCTCCGTCACCTGCACATGATGGAGATGCAACTCGTCAAAGACGTAGCAGATTATCGTAATCAATCGGATTTGACGAATCGTGCGTTAAAGCAATTGATTCGCCATTATGTGTTGGCTGTATCGAGTGACTGGGCGTTTATCTTAGATGGGCAAACGACAGCACAGTATGCGGCTGAACGCTTCAGGGAGCATACACGTCTCTTCGCAGAACTTGAAACGGCGCTTTATCAAGGCACTGTCTCGAACAAGTTGCTCGATGATCATTATGCGGCGTATCCATTCCTTCAAGACGAAGACCTTGATGTCGATTCATTCCTCTCCCCGCACGACTATTACGTGACGACTGAACGAGATGCAGAAGAGTCAGCAATTCTTATGCTGACACCCGAATATCACGGTCATATCGTCGGTGGACTTGGTCAACGTGTCGTCGAGGAAGTGGAGGCGAGAGCAAATGAGGGAGAAACCGTCTATGTGCTGACGCCGTATCACGATGAGTTACCGGAATACGAACGACACGGAAACGTTCATGTGTATCGAGTCCGTCCGACGAGTCCATTTTTAGAGCACGTCATGAATCAGGTTGCCACGCAAAATATTGCGTATGTCAAACTCGTTCATGAACTTTCGAAACGGGTATCATTCAAAGTGATTCATCATTTTGATTGGATGACGATTCCTGCTGCAAGAGAACTTGCGCAATCACTTGCGCTTCCGTTATACTCAACTATGTTGTCCTTTGAAGCGACACGGAACCCGCACGGGCACGGTGGTTTATTCGATGCAATCCATCGTATTGAAAACAGTGTGTTCTCGTCAGCGGAGTACGTCTATGTCGGCGAAGAGCTCTCGATGAATGACCTGAAACAATGGTATAAAGTAAGCGAGAATGTCAACACATGCCTACCTCTTGAATCTTCTCCATACGGACAGGAATCAATGAAAAAGAACGTGAAATAACCTTGCTTTTTCATAAGAAACTTGGTAGGATAATTGAGTATGCTTAGACTGTAAAGCAAAAGCACTTGATACAACATCATTAAGATGGGAGTGAAAGAAATGCGCGTTAAAATTACATTAGCTTGCACAGAAACAGGCGATCGCACGTACATCACGAAGAAAAACAAACGTAACAACCCAGAGCGCCTCGAGTTGCGCAAATACAACCCACGTCTCCGTCGTCACACGCTTTACCGCGAAGTGAAGTAATGAGGGACCGGCCGTCACATATGTGGCGGCTTTTTTTGTAAGGAGGAATGCGTTGTGGAAGACAAAGCAGCGTTAAGACGAACTGTCCATCAGTACATTAAACAAATGAACAATCGCCGAAGACAAAGCAGCGTTAAGACGAACTGTCCATCAGTACATTAAACAAATGAACAATCGCCAACAAGTTGACCAAGTCATCCATCAGAAGTTGTTCGCAACAGAGATATGGAAAGAAAGCCAGACGATTGCCGTGACCTCGTCACTTCCGCTTGAAATTAATACATCGCCAATCATTCATGAAGCGTTTGAAGCAGGAAAAACGGTGTGCGTCCCGAAAGTAACGGAGCAGGGGTTAACGTTTCATATTATTCATTCAGTAGATGACCTTGAGACGGGCGTCATGAATATTTTGGAGCCGACGACCCCGCCGACGACGAAAAGCATCGACCTCTGTCTTGTGCCGGGAAGGGTATTTGACCGGTCTGGATATCGAATCGGTTGGGGTGGAGGATACTATGACCGATTTTTACGTACATATGAAGGGGAGACGGTTTCATTAGCGTACTCCGTTCAATTGGTCGATCAAGTGCCGACTGAACCACATGATCTACCTGTTCAGTGGATTGTGACAGAAAAGGAGATGATTCAATGTTCGCCATATTTGTTGTAACTTGTATCGTCGCCTTTCTCGGGTATCGGTTGCACTCCTTGACGCTCTCGGGAGCCGTCTTGACAGTGGTGACGGGGGTATTGATCGGGTTATCGTTTGGGTGGTTCGGCCTCTATTTACTTGGTGTATTCTTCTCGACGTCTTCACTTGCATCGAAATATCGATCTCGTGATAAAAAAAATGTAGATGACATTGTCGAAAAAACGGGAGCGCGCGACGCCATTCAAGTATTAGCAAACGGTGGAGTAGGGATTCTCTGTGCCCTCGGTTACTTACTGACAGATGACCTCGTCTATCTTTATATGTACATCGTGGCTATTGCGGCAGCGACGAGTGACACGTGGGGATCTGAATTCGGTGTCCTCGCAAAACGTAAACCGCGTTTCATGTTCACGTTTAGAGAAGTTGAGCCGGGAACGAGCGGTGCCGTTTCAACATTTGGGACGGTCATGTCGATTGTAGGCGCATTCGTGATTGTTTGCTCTTCCCTCCTGTTTGTCGAATTGGATATGGCATTACTGTTGGCGCTTTGGGGAATCGGACTGAGTGGGAGCGTCATCGATACATTGCTCGGGGCGACGGTTCAACGGAAGTTTCGTTGTACGGTTTGTGGAAAGCTGACGGAAAAGAAAGTTCATCATCAAGTTCCTACAACATATGTGTCAGGGTGGCGTGTGCTAGGGAATGATGCAGTCAATTTTTTATCCGTTCTTGGAGCGGCGTCTATTTGTTTTTTGGTGTTCGGATGAGGGTAGTACAGAAAATGAAGATGTTTCAAATGAATGTGAATGTTGTCACAATATCGCCAAAGTGAAAACGGTTTCCACTGTAGTTAGGGTTTGTGAATGATGTTACAATCTTGTTGTAACAGAGATAACAAAAACATGAAACAGATTGATCGAAGGGTGGAGAATCAATATGGAAACATTAAATCATGCTAAAGTAACGCGCGTCGCACTTGTAGGGGCAGGGGCAGTTGGAGCGAGCTTTGCGTACCAGTTAACGACAGCAAGCCTTTGTGAAGAACTCGTCATCATTGACATCAACAAGGCAAAAGCAGAAGGGGAAGCGATGGACTTGAACCACGGCGTCTCGTTCGCGTCTTCACCGATGCGTGTATGGGCAGGGGATTACGCAGATTGTGGTGTAGCAGACATCGTCGTCATTACTGCAGGTGCACCGCAACGTCCAGGTGAGACTCGTCTTGACCTTGTCGAAAAAAATGCGAAGATCATGAAATCGATGATTTCAGATATTATGGATTCTGGTTTTGATGGCATCATCATTATCGCCTCAAACCCGGTCGACATTATGACACATTTGGCTTGGAAGTATTCAGGACTACCTAAACATCGCGTCTTCGGCTCAGGAACTGTACTCGACACGTCGCGTTTACGTTACATGCTTGGCGACTATTTCAATGTCGACCCACGCAACTGTCATGCCTATATCATGGGTGAGCACGGTGACACTGAGTTTGCTGCTTGGAGTAATGCTCGTATCTATGGAAAGTCTGTTGAGCAGTTGCTCGAAGAGCATGATGAATACAACTGGCAAGACCTCGAAGACATATATGTGAACGTACGTGATGCGGCTTATCACATCATCGAACGTAAAGGTGCGACATACTATGCCATTGGACTCGGATTACTCCGTTTGGTCAAAGCGGTCCTTCGTAATGAGAACACGTTGCTGACAGTCGGTGCTCATCTTGATGGGGAATACGGTTTACACGATATTCATATCGGGGTACCGGCCATCATCAACCGTCAGGGCGTGCGTGAGGTCGTTGAGATTGAGTTGTCAGAAGAAGAACATCAAAAAATGCAACATTCTGCGAACGTCCTTATGAAAACGATGGAACCTGTCTTGTAATTGTGATATATGAGTGACCCGTAGCCGTAAAGGTTGCGGGTTTTTGTACGTTTGAGGCAAGCCACGACTTTGTCGTGAGGTACAACGTGATTTACAATAGAATGAGAGAGGAGGGATTTTGTTGGCGACTTGCTTCTGGGAAGACATTTATCAAGCGGTCGAGAACGGTGGACGAATCGAAGGGATATTAGAACCGTCCCGTGCAGTCATCTTGTTTGATACGAAAGCAGGTGATCGCTATGACTTATACGTTCAAACTGAAAAAGCATGGGCGAATCATGTCGGTACTGACATTAACGCAATTTTGAGCGCCTTTCGTCTGTCTCGTATTGGACGAAAGCGTTTGACGATTCACATATATGGTGACCGTCTCGTTGATGAAGAGCGGGTCGACTCCATGACGTTCCCGATTCCAGCGAGAGTGACATTATCTCGCTCGATTTGTACACCTACGATGGAGGACGACCGTTTTCGACTGCTCGCGGTCGCAATGGATCGAAAGAAGAAAGCGGAGTTAAAGAAACGATTCTCCTTTGGTAAACCGCAAGTAGTTTACGGCTTGATGTTCATCACGTTTTTAGTCATGTGGCTAGCTGAATCGGTCGGTTCGACATTCGACCCGAACACGTTGATCGCATTCGGTGCGAAAGTGAACCCGCTCATCGAAGAAGGGGAATGGTGGCGGTTAATTACGCCAATGTTTCTGCATATCGGATGGTTCCATTTTGCCATCAACATGTTTGCGCTCTGGTCACTTGGTCCGCTCGTTGAACGAATGTACGGCTCTCTCCGCTTTCTCATCATCTACGTGGTCGGTGGGATTTTAGCGACGACAGCATCGTACGCGTTCAGTGAATCCATTTCAGCGGGGGCATCAGGAGCCTTATTTGGTCTGGTCGGTGCCTTACTCTATTTTGGACTGCGAGATCGTTCGCTCTTTATGAAGACACTCGGACCTCCGCTCTTTATTATGTTAGGATTAAATGTAGGACTCGCGTTCGTATTGGGTGCGAACTTGGATCATTTTGCACACGCGGGTGGTTTACTAGGTGGATTCGTCGTCTCTGGTGTCGTCGGATTGCCTGATGAGGAAAATCGAACACAACGCATCTTATTTTCTGTGCTCACGGCCACGTTATTTGGTCTACTGTACGGGTATGGATCTTGGTAAGGGGAGAATATGATGATAGAAACACTGAAAACATTAGTTGAAATCCCGAGTCCGTCTGGTATGACGGAGGAGGCGATCGGATTTGCAGAAAATGAACTCCAAACACTCGGTGTGAAGACGTCTCGTTTACATAAAGGAGCGTTGCTCGCAACGTTCCCAGGACGTTCGGATGAGGCGCGTCTTTTGACGGCGCACGTCGATACCCTTGGGGCGATGGTCAAGGACATCTTGCCGAGCGGACGCTTACGACTCACGCAAGTGGGTGGATACGCTTGGACGGCGATCGAAGGAGAAAACTGTCTCATTCATCGCGAGGAAGGGGAGGCGATCGAAGGAACCATCCTCATCCATCAGTCGAGCGTTCATGTGTATAAAGACACGAACTCTGCAGAACGCTCTGCTTCAAACATTGAAGTTCGATTGGATGAGAAAGTCCATTCACGTGAAGATGTGACGGCACTTGGAATTGAAATCGGTGACTTTGTGTCATTCGATCCACGATTCAAGGTGACGTCTTCCGGATACATCAAATCTCGTCATTTGGACGACAAGGCTTCTGTAGCCATCTTGTTAGACCTAGCTAAAGATTTGGTTAATGATGAGTTGCCACATACGGTCCACTTCTTAATCTCGAATTATGAAGAAGTCGGATTCGGGGGAAATGCCGGCATTCCTGAAAATGTTGTGGAATACATTGCCGTCGATATGGGGGCGCTCGGAGATGGCCAACATTCAGATGAATATACGGTTTCGATTTGTGCCAAAGATTCATCTGGACCATATGATATTAGCTTGCGCCGTAAGTTTACTTCATTATGTAAGGCACATGACATCGCATATAAAGTGGATATCTATCCTTATTATGGCTCGGATGCGTCGGCTGCGATCCGTGCAGGCTACGATGTGAAGCATGCCTTGATCGGTCCTGGAATTGAGTCAAGCCATAGTTATGAACGGACACATGTGACGTCTATGGAAGCGACAAGAGAATTGTTAAATCGTTATGTCTTGTCAACGATGGAGGAAGAAGCATGAAAAACTTTTATGATGTCCAACAGTTTTTAAAGTCGTTCGGGACCATTATTTACATCGGGGAGCGGGATGCTGAAATCTCACTGATGATGATGGAACTCGACGAGTTGTATGAAGGGGGCATCATCGAGCAACGTGTGTACGATACGGCAAAAATCATTTTGACCCACGAATTGAAAAATTCAACAGATTGACAGAAATCCCCTTAGTGCAAAGGGTATAATAGTGTACACTATTCAATGAAAGCGATTTAGTTGAGATGAGGAGTGAACGGTATGAAATGGTTATTAGGGATTGACATCGGTGGTACAACGGTGAAGATGGCTGTTTTAGACATGAATGGCATCATTTCTGATAAGTGGGAAGTTAAAACGGATATTCGAGAAAACGGTGTACATATTCCAAAAGACATCGCAGCCTCATTTGAAACGTATTTAGAGGCGTCAGGTAAGAAGAAAGAAGACTTCGCAGGTGCAGGTATCGGAGCCCCTGGATTCATCAATTTCTCTGAAGGTATTGTCGAGTATTCACCGAACATCGGATGGAAAGACTTCGCTCTTGTGAGTGAGTTCGAAAAAGCGGTCGGACTCCCCGCTGTCCTCGAAAACGATGCGAATGCCGCTGCCCTCGGTGAGATGTGGAAAGGTGCAGGAGAAGGTGCATCCGAATTACTTGCCATCACGCTCGGTACAGGCGTCGGTGGTGGTGTCATCACAAATGGAAATATCGTTCATGGTACGGCTGGTATGGCAGGAGAAATCGGTCATATCACCGTTGAACGAGATGAGGCGAAAGCTGTAAAATGTGGCTGTGGCCGATTAGGGTGTATCGAAACGATTGCCTCTGCGACAGGGATTTCACGTTTAGCGTTGCAAAAACGAAAAAATCAAGATACTTCGTTGAACGAATTGAAAGAAGTGACGGCGCGTGACGTATTCGAAGCCTATAAAGCTGGGGACACAATCGCGACAGAAGTGGTCGATGAGATGACGGAATATCTCGGATTGACGATCTCGAATATCGCCAACACACTCAACCCGAAAATGATTGTCATCGGTGGCGGTGTCTCAAAAGCAGGTTCAGCATTGCTTGAACCGCTCGATACTCAGTTCAAGCGTTTCGCACTCGAACGTGTCTATGAGTCAACGACGTTTAAAATCGCTGAACTTGAGAATGATGCCGGAGTCATTGGTTGTGGCTGGTTAGCACGCAAACACTTCCTTCCGACGCGCGTATAAAACTGACACGTCTGCACATCGCAGGCGTGTTTTCTTTTAGGAAAGGGTATGGGATATTGTAAAATTTGTAACGTCACAGTTGATTTTTTATTAAAAAAGGGGTAAGATTTGGACTTGATACTGGACGTGTACTATTCAAATCGAATTGTACAATGTATGAACAAATATAAAAAATAAATGGCTATAAAAACATGCCGAAAACTGAAAAGAGGAGGAGACCGTCAGATGAATTCATCTCAACGCTTCTCGAAGCTATCGACGAGACTGAACGATACGGTCCGCGCTTCGTTTCAAGAATATCGTCTATTTTGGATTTTTACGTTATTGCTTTGGACGAAGACGTATATCGTCTATCAATTTTTCTTCAACATTCCGATTGAAAACACCGCACAAGCTTTTATCCTACTGATCAGCCCGATCAGTTCGACATTATTCTTGTTTGCCTTCCATTTCTTCTTTAAAGGAAACAAACAAAAATGGGTGCTCTACACGCTTTACGCGCTCGCATCCTTCATCTTGTTTGCGGATGCCGTATATTATCGGGAATTTACGGACTATTTAACGATGCCGGTCATTATGCAACCATCGAACATGGAGACGCTGTCGACATCGTTCACATCACTTCTTGAATGGAAAGACTTGATCATTCTTGGTGACGTTTTTGTCTTACCGTTTATCTTATGGCGTATGAATATGAAAGAGAATGCCGCTTCACATCGTCGCGCACTCGTAACGTTCGTTGCAGCTGTATCGGTATTCTTGTTCAACCTTTCGTTGGCGGAGACAGAACGTCCTGAATTGTTGACTCGTTCATTCGACCGTGAGCTATTAGTGAAAAACATCGGAACGTTTAACTTCCATGTGTATGACGCGATGCTTCAAACGAAAACATCTGCTCAAAAAGCAATGGCTGACGAATCTGAGCTTGCAACGATTGAACAATTCACTCGTCAGAACTATGCTGCACCGAACCCTGATTTGTTCGGTAAGTATAAAGGGAAAAACGTGATTGTTGTGTCGTTCGAATCTGCACAAAACTTCACACACAATATGAAAGCGCCGAACGGTGAATTTATCACGCCAAACTTGAACAAACTGATTGAAGAGTCTCACTATTGGCCAAACTACTACCATACAGTAGGTCAAGGGAAGACATCAGATGCGGAGTTTGCGCTCGATAACTCGCTATATGGCCTACCGCGTGGTGCTGTATACTTTACGAACGCGGACAACGAATATCAAGCACTTCCAGAGTTGATTAAAAAAGATAACTATTACTCAGCCGTCTTCCATGCGAATAATAAATCGTTCTGGAACCGCGACCAAATGTATAAAAATATTGGTGTCGATCAATTCTTTGATGAGAAGAGCTACGATCTTGGAAACCCAGAAGACATGACAGAATGGGGCCTCTTAGATGATAGTTTCTTCGAACAATCGATCCCGATGCTTCAGGAGTTGCCTGAGCCGTACTATGCGAAGTTCATCACATTGACGAACCACTTCCCATATACGATGCCAAGCGAAGACTATGAACTCGTACCGAAGTTCGAGACAAGTTCGACGACGTTAAACAACTTCCCGCAGGCGCTTGCATATCAAGACTATGCACTCGGTCTCTTCATCGATCAATTGAAAGAGAACGGAATGTGGGAGGATACGATTTTCGTTGTTTATGGTGACCACTACGGTATCTCGACGAACCACAACAATGCGATGGCAGAGTTGCTCGGTAAAGAAGAGTTGACACCATATGATGTGGCGAAATTACAACAGGTGCCGTTTGCGATTCACTTGCCGGATCAAGAAAAAGGTGAAGTGCATGAAACAATCGGAAGTCACGTCGACATGAAACCGACAATCTTGCATTTACTTGGAATTGACACGTCGGACACAATCGGATTCGGAAATGACTTGTTCTCTGAAAACCGAAATAGTCGGGCAATCTTCCGAGATGGTACGGTTGTGACGGATGAATATGTGTGGACGCAATCAACTTGTTACAATGCTACTACTGGAGAAGTAGTTGAGGACACAACGCTTTGTGGTCCAATGACGGAAGAAGCAGAAAAAATCTTACAAATGAACGATGATTTGATCTATTCCGACCTTCTCCGCTTTAAAGAACAAACGAATGAATAACCTAAAAACGAACCAAACCACAATGTGATTTGGTTCGTTTTTTATATTGAGGAATGATGGTACAAAAAAAGCGACCGAAGTCGCTTAATGATTGCTTGATACGAATCCATTAACCTGGAATACCGCCGTAGATCAACGTGGCAACACCAAAGAATCCGAATACGAGTACAGTTAAGCCTGCAACTGCGAGTGGAAAGAAATGGCGTTTTTTGAATGAACGAATCATTCCCCATACAGCCACGATCGCGACGATGACAGAAATCCATCCGAACGGTTCATACAAATGCATGACGAGTTCCCCCTTTAATTATACGTCATGAAATTCATAAAAATTTCACTGAAATATCATTATTATTTTATCCGATTATTGAGGCGCTGTCGAGCAAAGGTTGACATCGATACAATTTTGCCACAATATTGTTTTGAATGAAAGGGGGATCAATCATATGCAAGTGAAGAAGATTACGTCAGGCTTAGCGCAGGAGAATGGATACGTCCTTGAAAAAGAAGGAAGTGTCGTCATCATCGACCCAGGAACGGATGACCCAAGATTTTTCGAGGTGATCGACCGATTCGGTACACCCGCTGCGATTTTGTTGACTCACGCCCATTTTGATCACATTGGAGGAGTGGATGCACTCCGTGAACGCTATAAAGTTCCAGTATATGTCCATCGTCTCGAAAGTGATTGGTTGACGAATGGAGAAAAGAACGGGGCGGCTGCTTTCAATCTTCCTGTACCGGCGATGAAGCCGGCTGAAAAGGTATATGAAGGCGATACGTTGACTGTCGGCAATTTTACATTCCAACTTTATCACACCCCTGGTCATTCACCAGGTAGCGTCGTGTTATACATGGCGGATGAAAAGATTGCGTTTTGTGGTGACTTGATTTTTAAACAATCAGTCGGTCGTACCGATTTATTCGGAGGCGATCAGGCAACGTTGATGGGATCCATTGAACGTATGAAGCACTTGATTCCGGGTGCGACGGTTCTTTATCCGGGTCACGGACCAAAAACAACGCTTGAAGAAGAAAAGCAAACGAATCCATTCTTCAAGCAATAAAAAAGATTGTCTCCGACGAGACAATCTTTTTTACATTTGGAAGTTGCTCCAATACGTAAAGACAACGAAGAAAATTGTCAAATACGCGCCGAAGACGTATACATATGTTTTTTCAGTAAGCTTTAAGTAGCCAAGTGCGACGAAGAAAATCGTTTGTGCTAAGAAGACAAGTCCCATAACGATAAAGTCACCAGTATGTTCACTACTACTTTGGTCGCCGCCTAGTGCGCCTACGAAAGCAAGTGCCGCCACTAGCCCAGTCCAGAAGCCTAGGACACGAAACATTCTTGCCATGTTAATCCCCCCATACGTGCATTATTCCATTCTCATTCACTATTTTACCAACACATTCGAAAAAATGCTATGGAAACGTGAGAATTGAGCAAAATAATCGTGAAAAATATGTGAAATCAATACGGAAAATAAAGTTGTACAAAATTTATAAAAAAGTTGTACAAAATATGTACAAACGGGGTATAAGAGATGTATAATCAACTTATACAAAATGAGCGAAGTGAAAAGTTGAAATGAGGAGGAACATAAAATGGCATCAGAATTAATGTTTTACACGTACCCGAGCTGTACTTCTTGCCGGAAGACGAAAGCGTTTTTACAGGAACAAGAACTTCAAGTGAGTGAACGTCACATTTTCAGAGATGCACCGACTGTCGACGAATTACTACAACTCCTTGCGATTAGTGAAGAAGGTGTAGATTCTCTTCTTGCTACTAGAAGCCAAGCCTTCAAACAACTCGACGTTGATGTTGAAGATTTGAAGCTGAGCGAACTACTCAAACTGATGAGTGAAAATCCAAAATTGTTAAAACGTCCGATTTTAACAGACGGAAAAGAAGTCATTGTCGGTTATGACAAGGTTTCAATCGAAACATATGCACGTCGTCATCATGTCGTTTCGACACAAGTTTCATAAGACAAGTCCACTTTCAACAGGGTGGGCTTTTTTTTATGCTGTTCTCGAGGTGAGCGGAATGAAGGAGCTTATTGAACAACTGATGATTGTGGCGAGAGAGGCGGGGGCAAGCGATCTTCATTTTATACCGAGTACACATGAAGTGAAGATCCAAATCCGATCAGATATGAAACTGCTTGATCTTCAGTCGATGGATATCGATCAATATGACCGTCTCACACTTCATATGCGATATTGGTGTTCGTTACCGGACACGAATCAACGTGTGCCCCAGTCGGGCGTGTACGAACTTGAACGAGAAGTCATCCGCGTAACATTTCTCCCATCATTTGCGCAAACATTGATGTCCTGGAGGGTACCGAATCAAGCGTGTGTGAACGTTTTCAAGAAATGTCTGCATTGCGGCACGGTCTCCTGTTAATCGGAGGGGCTACTGGAGCGGGCAAGACGACAATATTGTATGCGCTGCTTAATCACTTAAAGCGTGAGCGGATCGTCACGATTGAAAATCCCCCAGAACAAAAGATTGATGGGGTGATTCAACTCGAGGTGAATGCAAGAGCAGGGTTGAATCATCGGCAGTTATTAAAAGAAACGTTACGTGCCGACCCAGACATCATTGTAATCGGAGAGGTACGGACAGAGGAAGAGTTGAACGTTGCCTACGATGCTGCACTCAGTGGGCATTTGACGATTACTACGTTTCATACAGCGACGATTCAGGATGGGGAGAAACGGCTTGAACAATTGCTCGGAAAATCGTCAGTAACAAGACATTGGTGTGTACTAACGCGTGATCAGGAGGTGACGTGTGAATGGGCAACGCTTCAGTAAAACCACCGATTCAATTGATTCACCGTTTTCTGCGTCTTCAATCCCGAGGTGTATCGTTGAAAGCCACAATGGAAACACTTGAATATCATGAAAAAGGAAACAGGAAAGCGGATGTTCAGGAGATGAGAGCACAACTTGAATCTGGTACTTCCTTAGCGGATGTGTTCGCGCTAATCATCACAAATCGCCAAATGCAAGAGATATTGATGACAGCCGAGCGGAACGGACGGTTTATGGATGGGCTATCTCAAGTCGTTTTAGTTTTAGAAATGCGGATGCGGTTGAAGGAAGAATTGAAGCGACTCATTCGATATCCTTTAATCATTTTCTTTATCTTGCTCAGTCTTGGGATGGTCTATGCATTGTACATTTTCCCAAAGCTGATGGGGATGGTTGATGTCTCCACGTATGATGGAGCAGGTTCAATTTTACTATCGAAATGGTTCTTTCCAGCTCTGTTTTCTGTATTTGTGATGCTTGGGATCACGGTCTACATGCTGCATCGACGAGGTGTAGAACTACCGTTTTACATATGGAACCGTGGTAAAACTCTGTATCTGACTTATTTGTTTGTCAGCGAATTGTCGTTATTACAACAGACAGAAACGAACATCAGACAAATTATCAGTCGTCTTGCCAATGAAAAAGGGGAGATGGCTGAAATGGCAAATCGGATTCACAAACGGTTATCTGCCGGTGAAGGAATCGAAATGGCTGTCAAACAGGAACGTTTTATTGACTATGAAGTGGTTAGTTTGTTAGGGGTGGGGTCGATGAGTGGAGAACTCGGTGAATTGATGTCACTTCATCGAGAACTAGTTTTCGAAGAAATGGAACAATATAGTCGTCAATTGATCGAAAAAGTAGAGCCGGCACTTTATGGAGTGCTCAGCGTCATGGTCGGCACTCTATTCTATACGCTTTATTTGCCTGTAAAACTTATCATGGCTCAATTATGAAAGGGGACATTCACATGAAGGAAGAACAAGGATTCACACTCGTTGAGATGGCTGCAGTCTTACTTATTATTTCAATTTTACTGTTATTGCTCGTACCGACGCTGACAGAAGGGAAGTCACGGGCGGACCAAGTGAGTTGTGAGGGAAGTGTCCGAATCGTCGAGTCAGAAATCAATTTACACTATGCCGAACATAAATCATACCCTGCCACATTAGAAGTAATTGATCGTGCTTCTGAAACGGATCCACTAGTGTATAGTTGTCAATCGTCAGCCTACACGTATTCTCCACTTGATGGTTCGCTGAAGAAACAATGAAAGGCTATACGTTTGTCGAGATGGCGTGGGTACTCGTGATCATTTCCTTCCTCATACTGATCAGTAGTCCTGTAGTGAAGCCTTTTGAGCGACTTGAACTTTATGACTTTACAGATACGTTAGTGACGAATATTCAAGAAGCGGGACAGTACCCGTACGTTTCGGAAAATGGAAGTTGCGTGCCAAAGTTGATTTGGGTAGCTAAACAGCGAAGGTATTTGATCATGTGTGGAATGACGTTAGTGCGAAGGGCGGACGTACCTGAAGGAATCATTGTTTATCTTCCGACCTACAATACCATCACCTTCTCCCAGGCAACAGCTTCCTATGCAGGACAGTGGAAATTTGTCAGTGGGAAAACATCTGTCACGTTTAAATTTCGACTTGGAACGTATGAACCGGAGGTGATCATCCATGAAGGGAGATGAGAAAGGATTCTCGTTATGGGAAGTGAGTGTGAGCCTAGCGGTCGTGATGGGCTGGGTACTCATTCTGACATCGTTTGTGACGGAAGGGAATGACCAAGTCGCAAGGTTGCGTGACACGTTGTTCATTTATGAACGATTACAAGGAGAGGTGCTGCTTGAAGCCGCTGAACCGACTGGGCGTGAAGAAGTGTGTGAAAAGGGTTTTTGCTTACCGACGCTTTGATCCGGGGTTTACCATGATAGAAATGACGGCAGTATTGTTGATTCTTCCCATCTTTTTAATATTGTTGGTCGAATTGCTCACCCTTGGTCAACGCCTTTACGAACAACCGAAGTGGGAGCACCATACGACTCCTCAACTCATCGTGCGTCGTTTGCAGAACAGCAAAAATTGTCGCGTCGATGGGGGACGATTAAGAGGTGACTTCCTTAAGTCAGATGAAGAAGTGTGGCCATGGACGATCAAACAGCTGAATGGAAACTTGGTCATGGTCGGGGATGGAGGGGGGAACTTGTTATTTTTAAGAGGAATCGATCAGTATCGCGTCGAAACGGTCGGTATGGGATTTCGAATCTCTTGGGAAGATTCAACTTTCGAGAGGGAGCGGTATGTCATGTGTATGAAAGAGGATTCTTTCTGATCACCACCTTGACAATCGTCGTGTGGTTACTTGGTACTGCATTATTTTGGTATACTGATGTAGAACGAACGACGAGACGAATCTCAGATGAGATATTGGCCATACGTTTTGAATCCCACTTGTTGTTGGCGAAAGAACGCTGTGGCAATCAACCGGTAACGCTCACCAAACCGACGGGTACGGTGATGTGTCGTCCGATTGCACCGAATCGAACGGAAGTGGAGATGGTGTTGACATCTGGTGAACGTCATAAAGAGGTGATTGCTTATGAATAAGAAACCGTTTTATATCGTAGGATTTATGGGTACAGGTAAGTCTACCTTGTTTACTTTTATGCAAGAACATGGAGACGTCGTGGACCTCGATGAAGAAATCGAAGCCTTGATCGGAACAGACATCGCTACATATTTTGACCAATACGGGGAGTCAGCGTTTCGCGACGTAGAATCAAAAGTGCTTCAGCGGATTGATGCTGACTTTGTCCTCACGGGTGGTGGTATTGTCGAACGCTCTGAAAACATACGTTGGATGCGCGAACGCGGTAAAATCATTCATTTAGACTTACCATTTGAGGAATGCTGGGCACGGATCAAAGATTCGGATCGACCACTTGTGAAAAAAGGAGAGTCAGAAGTTCGGGCATTATACAACCGACGGACCACTCTTTATCAAGAAGCGGACGAGACGGTTGATGCGTCTCAGACACCGCAGTGTATTGCAGAACAGATTATCCGGATGAAGGAGGAAAAAGTATGATTTGGATTAACCTTGCAATTCTTTTATTCGCCATCATTGGACTTGGTGTATATGGATATTTGTTATTTAAAAAACAGATGAAGCCGACGTTTGGAAGATTAAACCGTTTGACGGAACGATTTAAGATTCGTGCTGACGTCATCAACCAACAAGTCACTGAAATCAAAGGGCATGTGGACGCGGTCAACCGTTCCGTTACGCAAATCAAAAATTTCGGTATCAAAGCTAAAGACGAATCGATTGAATTGAAACAGGCGGCAGTCGGGCTGACACATGAAATCAAACGTACGGCGGGAATCGAACGCTCTGACAAACGTTTTCGTTTTTCATCCTTTTTCTTTTTCGCTTTTTTAACTATGCAGAAAGAATAAAAATTGTTAAAGTGGAATGGAAAACGAAAGATTTCAAAAACAAAAGCATTTTATGTTCGGGATTGGGGGATATTATGGAAAAGGTTACTTTGAAACGTACGCCTTTGTTCGAATTGATTGAACCGAAGGCGAAGATGGTTGATTTTGCGGGGTTCGAAATGCCGATAATGTTTTCTTCGATCAAAGAAGAACATCAGGCTGTACGTCAAAACGTGGGGATGTTTGATGTATCTCACATGGGAGAAATTCGGGTTGAAGGACCGGACGCTCTAGAACAAGTGCAGAATCTTGTGACGAACGATGTCTCAAAAATTAAAGTCGGTCAAGCGCAGTACAACCTTCTCTGTCTCGAGAATGGTGGCGTAGTGGATGACTTACTCGTTTACCGGCTAGATGAAGATGCTTATTGGCTCGTCGTCAATGCCTCGAATATCGATAAAGATGAGGCGCACATTCGTCAATTTGTTAGTGGCGACGTCACTGTGACGAATGAGTCTGATGAATATGGTCAAATTGCCATCCAAGGTCCAAATGCGGAAGCTGTTCTTCAAACGATTACGAATGTAGCGCTTGACGAAGTTGGTTTCTTTAAATTTATAAACGGCGATGTGGCCGGTGTTGCTTCGATCATTTCGCGAAGTGGTTATACGGGAGAAGACGGATTCGAGATTTATGCGCGGGCAGAAGGGATCTCAGCAATCTGGGAAGCGCTTGATGCAGAGGGTGTTACACCTTGCGGGTTAGGTTCACGAGATACGCTACGGTTTGAAGCGTGCCTTCCGCTCTATGGGCATGAACTAGATGAGTCGGTTACGCCGTTCGAAGCGAACCTTAATTTTGCGGTTAAATTAGATACTGACTTTATTGGGAAAGAGGCGCTCGCCACACAAAAAGAAAACATCCCGAACCGGATGGTGGGCTTGAGATTGCTTGGTCGCGGAATCGCACGTCAAGGCGCGCAAGTAGAAGTCGATGGGAACGTCGTTGGAGTCGTTACTACTGGTACGAGGCCTCCGACAGTCAATGAGTCGATTGCCTGGGCACGTGTGGATGCACGTTATAAAGATGAAGAGCGATTTGTCATCGACATTCGTGGCAAAAAGATTGAAGCCGAACGCGTACCGACACCTTTCTATAAACGAACGAAATGAAACAGGGGGATTCAGAATGAATAGAATGGAATTTCGTTATTTACCGATGACCGAACAAGATGAGCGAGACATGCTTCAAACGATTGGAGTGGATTCCATCGAATCGTTGCTCGCGGATATTCCAGAGTCGCTTCGCGAAAAAGCGTCGCTTGCAGCAATCGGGTCACCACTTCCGGAAGTGGATCTCGTTCGTCATATGACGAAACTAGCGGATAAGAACAAACATACAAAGTCATATCCAAGTTTCCTTGGAGCCGGGATGTATGATCATCTTTCACCGACCGTGATGAACCATATGCTTTTACGTTCTGAATTTTATACGGCGTATACGCCATATCAACCTGAAATCTCACAAGGTGAGCTTCAGGCGATGTTCGAGTTCCAGACGATGATTTGTGAGTTGACCGGGATGGATGTCGCAAACTCGTCGATGTATGACGGAATTACGGCTCTTGCTGAAGCGACTTACCTAGCTAGTGCGCAGACGAAGAAAAAACGCGTTGTCGTTTCTGGAGCGGTACATCCTGAAGCGAAAGATGTCATTCGCACATATGCGGATGGTCCAGGACTTTCTGTCGAATATACAAACGTCACAAATGGGGTGACTGATGTAACTGACCTCGATTTAACAGATGCTTCATGTCTCGTCGTACAATATCCGAACTTCTACGGTCGAATTGAAGATTTGGAGCAATTGGCGAAACAAGCGCATGATGCAGGTGCACTGTTCGTCGTATCAAGTAACCCGCTTGCATTAGGCATTTTGGAATCACCAGGTGCGCTCGGAGCGGACATTACGGTCGGGGATGCTCAACCGTTCGGGATTCCACAAAGCTTTGGTGGTCCGTCTTGTGGTTATTTTGCAGTGAAGAAGTCGTTGATGCGTAAACTACCTGGTCGACTCGTAGGACAAACGGTAGATGAGGATGGAAAACGTGGATTCGTCTTGACGTTACAGGCGCGTGAACAACACATTCGTCGTGACAAGGCCACCTCAAACATCTGTTCGAACCAGGCGCTCAACGCATTGGCTGCCTCGATCACGATGTCCGCTTTAGGGAAATATGGCATTCGAGACATGGCTGTCCGGAATATCCAAACAGCCCATTACATGAAAGAAGCATTGAAAGCAGCAGGATTTACAATCGTTGACGAGGGACCAATGTTTAATGAATTCGTTGTTGATTTCGGACGCGATGCAGAAGAAGTATCTCGTCACTTGCTTGAACATGGAATGATTGGTGGACTTCCGCTCGGAACGTATGAAGAAGAGCGCCAGTCACAGATGCTAGTCTGTGCGACAGAGTTACGTACAAAAGAAGAGATTGATCAGTTTGTCGAAGTGGTCGGGGGGATGAAATGATGCAACACGAACAAACGCTAATTTTTGAAGTATCACGTGAAGGACGAACAGGATATAACTTACCGACGCCAACCGTTCCGGAAGTTGACCTCGAGTCATTATTGCCGGCGACGATGATTCGAAAAGAAGTGGCTGAACTTCCTGAAGTATCTGAGCTCGATGTCGTTCGTCATTACACGGCGCTCTCTACACGAAACCATGGAGTAGATTCAGGATTTTATCCACTTGGTTCTTGTACGATGAAATATAATCCGAAAGTGAACGAAGATATGGCACGCCTTCCTGGATTCGCGCACATTCATCCATTACAGCCCGTTGAGACGATTCAAGGTGCGCTTGAACTCATGGTCGACTTACAAGAGCAACTTGCGGAAATCACAGGGATGGATGAAGTGACGTTGCAACCAGCAGCAGGGGCGCATGGCGAATGGACAGGGCTCATGTTGATCAAAGCATTCCACGAACGCAATGGGGATACGGCTCGTACGAAAGTACTCGTTCCAGACTCGGCGCACGGAACGAACCCGGCTTCTGCCGTCGTTGCTGGATTTGAAACGGTGACGGTCAAGTCGGATGAGCGTGGTTTGGTTGACTTGGATGATTTGAAATCAAAAGTTGGTGCAGACACGGCTGCTCTCATGCTGACGAACCCGAATACGCTCGGATTGTTTGAAGCGGACATCCTCGAAATTTCAAAAGTCGTTCATGAGGCTGGTGGAAAGCTTTACTATGACGGTGCGAACTCGAACGCGATTCTCGGAATCGCACGCCCAGGAGACATGGGCTTTGACGTCGTTCACTTGAACTTGCACAAGACATTCACAGGTCCTCACGGCGGTGGTGGTCCGGGTTCTGGTCCAGTAGGGGTAAAACGTGATCTGATTCCGTTCTTACCAACGCCGATCGTCACGAAGACAGATGAAGGGTTCAGCTTAGACTATGACCGTCCGCACTCGATTGGTCGAATCAAGCCGTTCTATGGAAACTTCGGGATCAATGTTCGCGCGTATAGCTACATTAAGACGATGGGAGCAGAAGGATTGACGCGTGTATCGCGTGAAGCCGTGCTCAACGCGAACTATATGTTTGTTCGATTGAAAGATGCCTTCGACGTACCATACGATACGTATTGCAAGCATGAGTTCGTCTTGTCAGGGAAGCGACAAAAGGCACTCGGTGTCCGTACACTTGATATCGCGAAACGATTGCTCGACTTCGGGTACCACCCACCGACAATCTATTTCCCATTAAATGTGGAAGAGTGTATTATGGTGGAACCGACTGAAACCGAATCAAAAGAAACGCTTGATGCGTTCTGTGATGCGATGCTTCAAATTGCAAAAGAAGCGGAAGAAAATCCAGAAATCGTACAGACGGCCCCGCATACGACGGTCGTTAAACGTATGGATGAGACGCTCGCTGCTCGGAAGCCTGTTTTAAAATATGAACGTCGTGAGGCGTCATCTGTGAAATAAAAGGAGCGGGTCGATTCAATCGACCCGCCCATTTTTATGCTTTTTTAATTTTGCCTTTCCAGTTCTTGAAGCCGCCTTCAAGCATGTAGATATTGTTATATCCATTTTTCATGAGTAGTTTGGCCGCTTGGTTAGAACGTGAGCTTCCTTGGCAATAGATTAAGATCGGTTGGTCTTTACGTAATTCTTTCATGCGCATCTTGAGTTGACCGACCGGGATGTTTCGAGCACCGACGATGTGACCACCTTTATATTCATTCGGTTCACGTACGTCAATCAATTGTCCTTTGCGGAGTGAAGCGCGGAATTCTTCTTGTTTCATTTTTTTCAACCCGCGAGCTGGCATGAAGCGCCATACGATGTAGGCGATCAAGGCAACCCATAGGAGGATGACGAGGATTGTTTCGATTCCCATAGATGTTCTTCCCTTCTCTTTCAAAGTTACCATATCTCATTATAATGAATTTAAGGTCACGAGACAATGATTGACTGAATGAATCGGGGCTTTCCCTTTCGATTTCAACTTCGTTAGGATAAAATATAAAGTGGAAACCGGAACATTAGGGGAGGTCGTGCCCATGCCGACACCGAGTATGGAAGATTATTTAGAACGGATTTATTTACTCATGTCAGAAAAAGGATATGCGCGTGTTTCTGACATTGCCGAACATTTAGGAGTTCATCCCTCCTCTGTCACCAAAATGGTTCAAAAATTGGACCGTGAAGAATATCTGGTGTACGAAAAATACCGCGGCCTCATGCTTACGAAGAAAGGTCAAAAAGTAGGGAAACGACTCGTCGAGCGCCATGCGATGCTCGAGTCTTTTTTACGTCTGATTGGAGTCGACGAAGCGGATGTATATGAGGATGTGGAAGGAATCGAACATCACCTCAGTTCAAATACGCTCGATTGCATGACGCAGTTTGTAGAGTTCTTTGAAGACAAACCTGAACTGATGGATCAATTCAGAGAATTTCGTGAGCAAGAGCGAGCAGTAGAAGAATAATGTGTAGAAAACGTCAATTTCTTACGATTGACGTTTTTTATTGGGTGAACAAAAGTTAAATACGAACGAAAACATCTAATTTATCTTCTAATGTATATTTTTAAGTCGATATTATGATAAGATAAATCGTGGATTCACTAAATAGGGGGTGACGGCGAACATTCGCCGAGCTGATGGACATTCAAATTAAAGGAAAACTGTTTGATGAGCAGCAAATTCGAAATCGGGTACAAGAATTAGCAGAAGAAATTGAAAAAGATGCAGATGGGACACCGATTGTCATTGTTGCAGTCTTAAAAGGGTCAATGGTATTTGCTGCTGATTTGATGCGTTATATGAAAGGGAGTGTACAACTCGACACAGTCGCGACGTCTTCTTACGGGAAAAAGACCGTTTCGAGTGGGAGTGTACAACTACGTAAAGACCTTGATTTGGATGTGGAAGGAAAGTATGTCGTGATCATCGAGGACATCATCGATACAGGGCAGACGTTGAAATTCTTGTGCAAACATATGGAACTCCATCAACCGAAACAGCTGAAAATCTGTACGCTTCTCGATAAACCAGCTCGACGTCTTGTGCAATTAGATGCAGACTATGTCGGCTTTGAGATTCCGGATGAGTTTGTCATCGGGTATGGCATCGACTATGCCGAGCAGTATCGCAACTTACCATACATCGGATATGTAGAGACAACGTAAAAAGGAGCGCCGCGGCGC
>NZ_JAPEHX010000034.1:0-32175 GCF_028823655.1 Exiguobacterium sp. B2(2022)
TCGTCACGAACGCTTTTTCGGCACCCTCTCCATTCTCTTCAGCGGACAGGATTCCCTCGTCTGTTGCAAAAACAGATTCCATCGATGACTCTTCTGATTTCTCTCCGACAGCAATCGATGGATGAATGACGACTTGTCTGGCCTCATCGAAAATGGCCACATATCCTTCTTCACCGATTTGAATATTCTTTGCGACTTCTGCAATATCATTCACGTCCACATCAACCGCAACGACCCCGCGACCATCTGCCGTCTTTTTAGAGACCGTGATCATCATTTTTTGAGAAGCGGCGTCTACGTATGGATTCGTGATGGCGACGTCTTGACCACTCGCTTCTGCCGCCTCATACCAAGGACGGGTCCGTGGATCGTACCCTTCCGGTAATTCTTGCTCAGGATAGATCGTCATCGTACCTTCCGCTGAGGCAAAAAAAATATTTGTCACTTTAGGGTGTGTGTCTAAGTATTCCGTGAACTTTTCTGCTAACGCTTGATTGTCTTCACCTTCTTCATAGATGGATGCATCAATCCGATTGGAGAAGAATGAAATGTCCGTCTGAATCGGAGCAATCAAATTCGTCACTTCATTATTCATCCGGTCTACCCCCGAATTGGCAGACTGGATCATTTGTGACTCGATTTTTTGTTTCGCCTGCGTATAAGCGACGACTCCGATCAATGTTGCTGGAATGAGTAGTAATAGGACTGATAAGACAATTAATTTCTGTTTGATGCTGATGGTACGTTTCTGTCTCATAAAACATCTCCTTACCCCGAATAGATTGTTCAAGAAGCATCGGTATGGGGTACCGATTCCTCCTTGGGTTACTTTCAATATCGGTTAGGAAAAATAGATGTTAATCATTGATTGAATTATTCGAAAATTATTTTTCGGAAGGTGAAATGGAGTTTCACTTTATTCATTACATAACGACAAATCATTATATTCGTAATCTGAAATGTATTCAGTTAACATATCGGAAAAGGGGGTAAAAACATGAATACATTATTGGAAGAAATCAAAGCGTATAAAGATCAATTCAAGCAAAAAGCACCAGCCGAAAAACAACGTTTGATGGCGCAGGCGACACAAGAATTGAAAGAATCAGGGGTGGCTGCCGGTTTAGCAGTCGGGGATCAAGCTCCGCTGTTTGAATTGCCTCATGCGGATGGGACAGAAGTCGGTTTGAAAACACTCCTTGAAAAAGGACCTGTCATCGTCACGTTTTACCGCGGTGGATGGTGCCCATACTGTAACCTTGAACTCCGAGCGTATCAGCGAGAATTGGCACAAATTGAGGAAAAGGGCGCCACACTCGTGGCAATCAGCCCGGAGACTCCGGATTACTCACTATCTACGAAAGAGAAGAATGAGCTCGATTTTTACGTGTTGAGCGACGTGGACAATCAAGTCGCACGCCAATTCGATCTCGTCTTTGATATGCCGGATTATTTGATTGAGATTTATGAGGCATCTGGTCTTCGCGTCGATGCACATAACGGCAATGAGGACTGGCAACTTCCGAAGCCAGCGACGTTCATCATCCAACCGGATGGTACGATTTCATTCAGTGATGTGCCCGCTGACTATACAGAACGAGTCGACCCGAAAACGGTTATTGAAACATTGTAAAAAAAGGGAGATGACACGCGTCATCTCCCTATCTTGTTAACAAATAACATGTTCGAACTCGTCCTTCCGGCACCCACGCTTTCCACAGGCAATCCTGGAGCCGCACCGCAACTAAGTCGTTGCTGGGTCTCCGGCGGTTTGCGTTCCTGTAGGAGTCGGGGCGCCGTGGTACGAGTCACACAAATGGCCGCCTGCTGTGGCGGTCATTTGTTTTTTTCTGAAGCCACGACGGCCGAAAGCCCGATACATACTTCGAATCCTTTAAAAGAGGAAAATAAGTAGGTAAACGCCACGCCACATATGATTGCAATCTCCCCATGAAACTCCCCACAGGTTCAATACCTTGAGGAAATAATAAATTGCTCCACGCGCTTGAGAAGTGTTTCAAGTAACCGGAGTGACCGGTATGTCTCTCCTGTGTACTCGAGACTATGATTCATCTCTTTGACAATCTCGAGTTCGGTCAAGCCCAGTTGTTCAAGATGCTTCATTCTCTCATCTATATAATGTTGGTCCGCCGTTCCCATAAGCACGAGCTGTTTACCTTGATGGGACAGGATTGCTTCGTATATGTCGTCTTGTTTCATCAACGGCGTCAACCAAACCAGTTTGGCATCATGAAACACGTTTCGGGTACGCTCACTTGCCATCGCCATCGTACCGAGCGATTTTCCGATGATTATGTATTCATTAATAGACTGGGATTGTAGCACTTGGTCGATGACGAGACGAACATCGTCAACAATCGCCACTGATACATCGACTGAATCATACCGCTCATCCCGATAATTGTAGTTGATTTCAAGAACGCTCAATCCATTCTCTAAACATAACGCTGTCGTATAGCGAAACATCGGGGAATCATTCGTATATCCGTATCCGGGCAACAACATCACGAGCGTGTTGGATGACGAATCAGGCTGCAGGAACGAATACGAGACAGATATTCCGTTTGTCCCAACGACTTTACCATCTGTTACTTCATGCATATCGTCCCCTCAATTCTGCAAAAGTTGCGTGTCATGGTGATGAATCATCGTTCCAATGGTCTCTCCTTGGAGAATCCGATGAATGGCGTTCCGTTCCTTGAAGTCGAACAAGTGAATCGGCAAACCGTGGTCTCTAGCGAGGAGTAATGCCGATTGATCCATCACTTTCAAGTCATGAGCGATGACGTCGTTATAGTGTAGGGTTTCGTATTGACGCGCCTCCGAATCCAACCGAGGGTCTCGGTCAAATACGCCGGAGACACCGTTCTTGGCCACAAACAAGGCGTCGCATCCCACTTCAATGGCACGCTGAACAGCCGGGTAATCTGAAGAGACGAACGGTTGACCGTTACCGCCTGCGAAAATGACGATATACCCTTTTTTCAAATGATTGATGGCCCGAAGTTGAATGTATGGCTCGGCTACACTTGGCATTGGAATCGACGTCATGACGCGTACTTCTCGATAGCCATCACGTTTCAAGATGCCACGCAGCATCAATGAATTCATGACTGTCCCGAGCGTCCCGATGCTGTCAGCTTCCACTCGATTGATCCCCCACGCTTCTGCTTGATTCCCTCGGAAGAGATTTCCCCCGCCGACCATGACACACACTTCAACCCCGCTATTTGCGAGTGATAATATTTCTTCTGCAATCAGGCTGAGGCTCATTTCGTCAAAATTATCCGTTCCATCACCAGCTAGAGCGGCTCCACTTAACTTGATACAGATTTCCCGGTGTTCCATCTTTCCCCAACCCTTCATTTGGAATTTTTTGTTCAATTCAGTATAGAAGAGTTTATATAATGGAACAACACTATTTTTAATTGATTCATAAGGACATTTCTCTATATTCCTTGTAAAACTCATCGAACATATAAAGTCCACCGATTTCTTCATCAATGAACGTATATAAAGAAATTTCAAATTCTAGGGGCGATGCTTCATTGAAACACTCTTTTACTCTTAGCAAACCTTCTCTTACATACAGTTTTCCCTTTTCAATATTCTTGTTTGAGATATAGTAAAGTCCAAGATCAAGATAGTAACGAGGAAATTCTGGGTACTCCTCAATCGCCTTTAACAGATACTGTTCATACTGATCTGGACATTCGAATTGATGGAGATTAGCCATTGAATAGTAGAGGATCCCTTTTGACTTAGCATCCATTTTATTCAGCATCGACTCGATCTCTTCGATCTTTGTTTCGTCATATACTGGATAGACGAAAGTTGATTCAAGATATACGCCGAGGGCGAAGAAAATCGAATGCTCCGGAAACTTCTCAAATGCTTCGAATAAGTGTTTGGAGGCACTTTCATAGTCTTCTTCCGGCGTATCCATTTCAGCACTAATGAGAGTCGTCCAGGCGATGAATTCGTCTGGGTACTCTCGGACTAATTCTCTGGCGGCACGGATTGCAAGGAACAGCTTCTTTGGCGATTGTGCCATAGTTTGTATTTTTTGAATTTCTTGATCAAAATGAATCATTTTCTCTTCCCCTTTAAAAATTTTCATCTATTAATCATTCTGAGAGGATGATTTGAATACCGTTCGGATCAGTTGAACTGATCGTACAATCACCCATCAGGTTTACATGCGTTAACTGTGTGTGATCCGATTCAGTTGCTACGATTTGCGGGACAGGACAATTGAATAATTGTTGCAATATCTCTTCAAGACCTGCCGTTTTTGTTTCCATATTCAATCGATGAATACGATTCTCAGAACGTGATTGAACAGCATCCAAATGCTGTTGCAGCTCGATTCGAAATCCGTAAGGTGTGTGGATGAACGTTCTTCGTTCATTTGATTGAACCGTCAATCCTATTTGCTCTGCTCGTTCTAACACATTCACTTTTTCCTCTTCTGATACTAAAAAACCAATATGATCAAACATCACTTTCTTCCCGTAACCAAACGTGATATTCGTCGCTCCTTGCTTCATTTCAATAATTCTAAAACGAATGGACTGCTCTCTAAAATCATCCCAATTGAGTGGTGGATCAAATGACTTAAATTCCCCATCCTTTTTACCGATTCGTTGGGTTACTTGAAATCCTAGACCCGCATAGAATTTCTCAGTTTCTTCGACATGTGGTGTCCATACATGAAAATGAAATAACATAGGTTCTCTCCTTTGTTCGAATCATTTATGTAGACTCGTTATTGCCCAATCCAATCTTTGTATGGAACTATGCTAGCCATTTCTTCTGCATTCGTTCCAATAAACGTGATGAGTTCAATCGAATTTCCGTCCGGGTCCTCAAAGTAAATGGCCGCATGTTCAAATGGGGCATTCGGAAGAACTAAAGGTTGCTGTTCCGGTGTCATCTTAAAGGTAGTGCGAATTTCAATTCCCCGATCCTCAAGCCACGCTTTGATCGATTTTAAATCTTGCTCCTCTATTCGAAAAGCGATGTGGCGGATTGATGGATGATACGGTAAATTGACTTGACCAGATTTCCATAACCCTATCCAGCTCTCCCCTTTTATAATCCAAAGGAAGGCCAATTTCTCATTTTGGAATGCCAACTCTAAACCTAGTTTCTCATAAAATCGAATTGATTCAGTTAGATCACTCACCGGCAAGTGGGCCTCGTAAATTCCTTTAATCATTCTCCGTAACCTCACTTTTACATTTAAATTTATCCAGATTCGTCCTTACTAGACATAGATTTATTGACAATATGTCAATGTAAAATTATTATAGATAATTCCATTATAGTGCTAAAATTGTTTGATGGCTTGCTCGACGAATCGATACGAAGGAAAAGGAAGGGAGAACGCTATGAATAAACAAAGTCACATGAACAAGCAGGCTTGGGAATATCGCGCCTATGAATTTTGGTGTAAACGAGACGGAACTCCATCTGAAAAATCAATCGAGATTTTGAAAGACCCTCGGGCCAGCTTGAAGAAACACAGCAAGTATTTTGATAACGTCGAAGGACTGAACATCGCAAACATCTGTGGTTCCAATGGAAGAAAAGCCGTACCGCTCTCTATCCTAGGGGCAGAGGTGACGATATTTGACCTATCAGAGGAAAATAAACGATATGCACTAGAACTAGCCGATTGTTCCAACACTGCGATTAAATATGTCGTTGGTGATATTCTTGATCTCGATATGAAAAAGTATCAACATCATTTCGACCTTCTCTATTTAGAGGGAGGAATCTTACATTACTTCGACGACCTCGCTCAATTGATGGATGTTTTGTATTCCATCTTGAAGGTTGGCGGTAAACTCATCTTAAGTGACTATCATCCAATCAAAACATGCATCACTCCTGAATTCGTCTACATCCCTAAGTATTTTAATCGTGAACCTTTTCAAGATGACATTTCCTATAAGCAATTTTTCGCCCCGGATGAGCAACACGACTTCCCATCCGTAACCTTAAGTCATCACACACTCAGTGACATCATCAATTCAGTGATTTCCGTTGGATTCACATTGCAACAGTTTGATGAGCATAAAGGGTGGAACGGTGAAAACATACCATGGGAATTCACGATTGTAGCTAAAAAAGAATAGATCGCTATAGATAAAAGAGCTCCAATCGGCACAAAAAAAAGACCGTAGAACATTCTACAGTCACTAAGCTTAGGCACCCATAATCGAATCATGACGGGTCGTTTCCCAACCGTACGCCACTTCACGGAGTAACAATTCACCAAACTCTCGATCTTTTTGGTCGATGACCTGCCCTTGTTTCCGCTCATAAAATGTGCGGAATGGGTTCATCTCAAGCGCCCAAATCAAAAGTCCCGCCTCGCACATCGATTGGACGGCATGTTCAAGGAGAGCGGACCCGATTCCGTTACCTTGATGATTTTCCAAAATATAAATGGCATACACTTCGTTCGTATGGTCTGGATACTCACCCGTACGCTCTTCTCCGTAAAGGACGAAGCCCACAATCTCATCATCCACGATCGCCACAAAGCCGGCGACTTCCTGCCGACGAAGCGCTGTCCGCAACCGTTCTGCCCATTCGATGGAACCGGACGAAACTTTCAATAAATACTCAGTCGGTACGATCCCCCGATAGGTCGTACGCCATCCGTTCACACGCACTCTCGCAATCCCATACACATCGTCTGGTTTGGCGACTCGAATGTCCAATGTGACCCCCTCCTAACCCGAAGCTTTACAAATAGTTTACCACAAATCCCCAACTTGCAATCCGAGATTATGTGAATTTTCATTGTTCTTCTACCACAAAAAAAGAGCCGCCACCTCTACTGAGGCAACGACTCTCTCGGTTTATGCGACTTCTTTTGATTGCAACGACCCGCCACCTCTACTGAGGCAACGACTCTCTCGGTTTATGCGACTTCTTTTGATTGCACTGGTGCAGATGTCGTCAACGGCTTCTTCAAGAATGAAAGGAGCAATGCACCGACGAGGGCACCTGTCAAGATCGCAACTGCATATAGTCCCATGCTCATCGCGACATTTCCAGCTCCTTCAAGAAGTGGGAAGACGAAGATTCCACCATGCGGGGCCGGTAATTGAATCGTGAAGAATGCTGACAATCCACCTGCGATTGCAGAACCGAGGATGGCAGATGGTAGGACGCGAATTGGGTCCGCAGCAGCGAACGGAATGGCCGCTTCGGTGATGAATGAAGCACCCATGATGTACGCAGTCTTACCAGCTTCACGCTCTTGTTTCGAGAATTTCTGACGAGCAAATACGGTTGATGCAAGTGCGACAAGGATTGGTGGTACCATTCCACCCGCCATGACGGCTGCCATGACTTCTTGGTTTCCTGCTGTGAGAGCTGCCGTACCGAACACGTATGCCGTCTTGTTGATCGGACCACCCATATCGACTGCCATCATACCACCGACGATGACACCGAGAAGGATCGCATTCGCTCCACTCATGCTGTTCAATGTATCCATCAACCATGTCATAAGTGCTGCGATCGGTTCATTGACGACAAGCAACATGATCATACCTGAGATAAACGATCCGAGTAACGGATACAAAAGAACTGGCTTAATCCCTTCAAGTGAAGCAGGCAATTTCGCGAGTGCCTTTTTCAAGAAGAGGACAACGTAACCTGCCAAGAAACCGGCAATGAGACCACCGAGGAATCCGGCGTTCCCTTGGCTTGCGAGTACCCCTGCGACGAGACCTGGTGCGAGACCTGGTCGATCGGCAATCGACATCGCGATGAAACCTGCAAGAATCGGAACGAGGAAGCCGAATGCTGCTCCACCGATTGTCATCAACTGTGCTGCGAATTCATTGTAAGATGGATCATCCGGGTTAGCAGAGTTGATGCCCCAGAAGAAACTGATTGCGATCAAGAGACCACCTGCGACAACGAGTGGGAGCATCGCAGATACACCGCTCATCAAGTGCTTATAGACACCTGTGCGTTGTTCTTTCGGTGCACCAGACGTTTTGGAAGCTTCATATACCGGCGCATCTTGATTGACGGCACGATTGATGAGTTCTTCCGGTTTCCGGATCCCTTGTGCGACCGGTACTTCGATGACGCGTTTTCCAGCGAAGCGATCCATTTCCACGGCTTTGTCCGCTGCGACGATGATGGCTGTCGCACGATCGATGTCTGCCCGTGTAAGCTCGTTCTTCACTCCAGTAGAACCGTTCGTTTCGACTTTAATATCGACACCCATCGCTTCCGCTTTTTGTTTCAAGCTGTCCGCCGCCATATACGTATGGGCGATTCCTGTCGGGCAAGCCGTGACCGCTAAGATGAAAGGTGCATCTTCATTCGTCGGTTTGACGACTTCTGGCTTCTCTTCAGCCGCTTCCTTCTCCTCGATGGCACGGATGACATCGCTTTCAGAATTTGCTGCATAGAGGCGCTCTTGGAATGCTGGGTCCATCAAGTAGACCGATAATTTAGAGAGCGTTTCAAGGTGTTCGTTATTCGCGTTCTCCCCTGCCGCAATCATGAAGAAGAGGCGACTTGGTTGACTGTCCAACGCTTCGTAATCGACTCCTTCTGAGCGTCCGAAGGCGATTGCTGGCGTTTGGACAGCACTCGTTTTCGCGTGAGGGATGGCAATCCCTTCTCCGAGTCCAGTCGTGCTCTCGCTTTCACGTTTTAAGATGGCGTCACGATATCCGTCGCGGTCAGATAGTTTGCCGGCACGGTCGAGGACATCGACGAGTTCTTCGATGACCTCACGCTTAGAGCTAGCACGAAGATTCAATTGAATCGTATCGCGTTGAAGCAAGTCCGTGATTTTCATGTTGTTTCCTCCATTCGTTTGAGTGGTGTGAGTTGTACTTGATCAATCAATCGATCAATATCTTCTTTTGAACAAAGACCAAACGTATATGCGGACGCACTACCTGTTGTGACAGCGTAGCGGAACGCCTCCTGTTCGCCTTTTTCTTTGACGTTTGCGACAAATCCGGCAACGAGTGAATCTCCGGCACCGACTGAGTTGACGAGTTTACCGACCGGTGTGTTCGCCGTGACCGCGCCGTCCTTGTTGACGAGTAGTGCTCCATCCCCTGCAAACGAAATGATGACGTTTTTCGCGCCACGTTCGACGAGCTGCTCCGCATAAGGAAGCGCGTCCTCAAACGTCTCGATTTCTGTGTCGAACAATTCGCCTAACTCGTGATGGTTCGGTTTAATCATCAACGGTTCGAGCGAAAGGACTTCAAGCATGGCGTCTTTCGTCGTATCGACGACGAAGTCGGCACCTTTTTCGCGAATCGATTCAGCGATCGTCCGGTACAATGAGTCCGGTAAATTGCTTGGGATACTTCCTGCAAGAACGACGATGTCACCTTCCTCGACTTGGTCGAACTTCGCTTTCAATTGTTCGAGTTCACCATCGGTGATGTTCGGTCCGCTCGCGTTCAATTCGGTCTCTTCTTTTGCACGAATCTTGACGTTGATTCGAGTATTTCCGTTCACTTCAACAAAATCCGTGTGCACACCATGGTCGACGAGCGACTTTTTGATGAAATCACCTGTCGTTCCACCGATAAAGCCAAGCGCTTTCGTTTCTTTTTCATATTCTCGAAGCACGATCGAAACGTTGATCCCTTTTCCACCTGCACGTTCGGTCGTTTCTTCGATTCGGTTCACTTCTCCTAAATTTACTTCTGGTAATGTCACGTAGTAATCAATAGAAGGGTTGAGTGTTAACGTGTAAATCATTTCGCATTCACCACCTTTGTTATTGTTTGGATGGAACTCATTGATGCATCGCTTGATGTGATCAATTGCGCAGCGTCTAACGTGGCGACTCGGCTGAACGTTCGTTTCCCGATTTTCGATGCGTCCGCGAGCACGTATGACGTCTGTGCCAATTCAATTGCCGTCTTTTTGACAAGCGCTTCTTCTGGGTCCGGTGTCGTGTAGCCTGCGTCAAGGTCGATTCCGTTCATTCCGAGGAAAGCGAGGTCAACTCGATAATTCATCATGCTCTCGCGTGCATTGTATCCGACGAGCGCTTGAGTCGACCGTTTCAATTCTCCGCCTATCACAAACGTCTTAATATCAAGATCAAATAATTCATTCGCTATCGGTAGACTGTTCGTGACGACGACAATTTTCTTTCCTTCTAAAAACGGTACCATCGCTTGAGTCGTTGTCCCGGCATCTAAATAGATCGACATCCCATCTTCAATGAAGGTTGCGGCCTTCCGTGCAATCGCAACTTTTTCATCGACGAAACGATCTCGTTTCTCTTCAAATGTCGGTTCTTCGTCAGGAGTCGCGATGAGTGTCGCTCCCCCGTGCACCCTTGCCAGATATCCTTCCGCTTCGAGGTCCGTCAAATCACGACGAATCGTCGACTCGGATGAATCCGTCAAATCAACCAACTCTTTCAATTTGACGACTTTCTGCTCAGATAAGCGTTGTAATATCAACTGATGTCGTTGTTTCGTTAACATCTTGTTCCCTCCATACGTCTAATATAAAGCGTTTTCATTATAAAAACAACTAAAATCATTCAAAAACATTCATATTCAATCAATATGTCACAATTATAACATAAAAAACGGTCATTTAATGACCGTTTTTTATGTTTATGACTGTTTTCTTAACCATTCCACCACTTCTTGTACGAGTTTTGGATGAATTGGTTCATCAATCGCCTCGCGGTATTCTTTATGAAGCGTCAGAAGAGAATGCGGTGAATCTCGCTTCACGAGAAGGTGATTCATGTCATCGATGATAGAGGACTTTACCTCCCCTTTCGTCTGAATCATATGGACGTGTTCCGGTGGGACTTGTACGTCACGTCCCCCTGTAATCGCAAGGACCGGAACGGTGACATGTTCTAACCGCTCCCGTACGTCATACGAGGCGTGTTCGCGAATCCATTTTGCGTTCACGACTTGTCCTCTATATTTAAAAGCGGAGACGTTCGTGCGTAAAGATCGCTCGAGCAAGTCATCCTGCCGCTGTCTCACCTTTTTCGCCACCCCTGTCACCCGGTAAAACATGCCTTTTAATCCTTTGACACGTTCGACGTCCTTTGCTAAGGCGTCTGCCTGATATAAAAACATCTGTTTCGATGACTCATGGAACCCTGACAATAAAATGAGTCCATCGGATTTCGTCTCCAATTGTACAGCTGGCGCAAGGACTGCCCCTTCACTATGACCGAGTATATAAAGATGATTCACATCTGCGAGTTGTCGAATCGTCCGCACGACTAGAATCGCATCGTTAATCAAATCATGTAACCCGACCTTATTGAAGTCACCATCCGACTTCCCGATTCCTTGTTTGTCATACCGAAAGACGTTATAGCCATGATCGTATAGCGCCTCAGCTAACTTTCCGTACGTATTAAAGCCGACGCCACCCATATTCCCGTCACGGTCACTTGGTCCGCTTCCACTTAACATGACAATGGTCGCCCGAGGCTCCTCATGCGAAAGAAAAGTTCCTGCAATCGTTCCATATGCTGTCGTAATCGTCATCTCTTGTTTCATCGTATCGCCTCCACTTCTATCATACCCGAAACGAACGACCAAAAAAATATGTCGTCGCCTGTGCCGTTTCTTAACTAACCTTTTATCTCCTCAAAAAAAGTGCCCGCTCTCTCGAACGGGCACCTTGATTGATTTGATTTCTTATACGCCTTCGTATGCTGCGTACATGATTTCTTTCAACTCTTCAACGAGCGGCATTTTCGGGTTTGCCGTCGTACATTGGTCTTCGAATGCGTCGACTGCCATTTTGTCAATCTTCGCATCGAGTTCTGCTTTCTTGATGCCTTGTGCTTTGAACGAGAGCTTGATGTTCAAACGTTGACCGAGCTCGATGATCGCTTGGACGAGTGACTCGACACCTTCTGCTGTCGTACTTGCCGGAAGGCCGAGGTAACGTGCGATTTCTGCGTAACGCTCGTCTGCGATGAATGACTCATATTTCGGGAACGCCGCAAGTTTTGATGGGCGTGTCGCGTTGTAACGGATGACGTGTGGCATAAGGATTGCGTTCGTACGACCGTGTGGTACGTGGAACTCTCCACCGATTTTGTGAGCGATCGAGTGGTTGATTCCAAGGAACGCGTTCGCGAACGCCATACCCGCCATCGTTGAAGCGTTGTGCACTTTCTGACGTGCTTCCGCATCGCTACCGTTTTCATACGCTTTTGGTAGGTAGTCGAAAATCATCTTGATGGCGCGGAGGCAAAGGCCGTCCGTGTAATCATTCGCCATGACTGAAACATATGCTTCGATCGCGTGCGTCATGACGTCCATTCCTGTGTCAGCCGTAATCGATGCTGGTACGGTCATGACGAACTCAGGGTCGACGATGGCAACGTCTGGTGTGATCGCATAGTCAGCAATCGGATATTTCACGTTACGTTTTTTGTCTGTAATGACGGTGAACGGTGTCACTTCAGAACCTGTACCAGAAGTTGTCGGGATGGCGATAAACATTGATTTGTTACCGAGCGTCGGGAACTTGTACGTCCGTTTGCGAATATCCATGAATTTCTGACGAAGGTTTGAGAACTTCTCTTCTGGACGTTCGTAGAAGAGCCACATTCCTTTCGCAGCATCCATCGGTGATCCACCACCGAGCGCGATAATCATGTCTGGTTGGAAGTGACGCATCGCTTCGGCACCGTTCATGACCGTTTCGACAGATGGGTCTGGTTCGACTTGGTCAAAGATACGGTACTCAACACCTGCAGGCAAGTTCTTGATGACTTTGTCAGCAAATCCGAGTTTGACCATCATTTCATCCGTGACGATCATCGCCCGTTTTTTCGTTGTGAGCGATTGAAGGTATTGCACCGAGTTTTTCTCGAAGTAGATTTTTTCAGGTACTTTGAACCATTGCATATTCACGCGACGTCTCGCCACCTTTTTCACGTTGAGTAGATGTTTCGCCGTCACGTTTTCTGAGACGGAGTTTTTACCGTATGACCCACAGCCGAGCGTGAGGGATGGTGTCATTTCGTTATAAAGGTCACCGATTCCACCGTGTGCTGAAGGTGAGTTGACGATGATACGGCAAGCTTTCATGCGAAGACCGAAGTCGAGGATCGCATCGTCATCTGTTGAGTGGATGACCGCTGTGTGACCGAGACCACCGATTTCGAGCATTTTTTCAGCGATGGCAAATCCTTCTTCACGTGACTGTACTTTATAAGCACCGAGAACCGGGCTCAACTTCTCATGAGAAAGAAGTTCAGTTGCGCCGACCGTTTCGAGTTCAGCAATCAAGATTTTTGTATCAGCCGGTACGTTGAGACCTGCTTTTTCAGCGATCCACGCTGCTGGCTTCCCGACGATTTCTGGGTTGACCGCACATGTGTCCGTGCGAATGACAAGTGTTTCGAGTTTCGCTTTTTCTTCAGGTGAGCAGAAGTAGCAACCGAGTGCCGTCATTTCTGCTTTCACTTCTTCGTAAACTTCTTGGTCGACGATGATTGCTTGTTCAGACGCACAAATCATACCGTTGTCGAACGTTTTTGAGAGGATGACGTCTGAGATGGCACGTTTCACTTTCGCAGTCTTATCGATGTAAGCCGGTACGTTACCAGGTCCGACACCGAGTGCTGGTTTACCAGTCGAATAAGCTGATTTGACCATTGCCGCCCCACCAGTCGCAAGAACCATCGCCACACCTGGGTGGTTCATGAGTGCTTTTGTTGCATCGAGTGACGGGACTTCAACCCATTGAATCAAGTTTTCAGGAGCACCTGCCGCTACCGCTGCGTCACGAAGAACACGTGCCGCTTCACTTGAACACTGTTGAGCGGATGGATGGAACGCGAAGATGATTGGGTTACGTGTCTTGATGGCGATGATCGCTTTGAACATCGTTGTCGATGTTGGGTTTGTGACCGGTGTGACCCCAGCTACGACACCGACTGGTTCTGCGATGTATGTGATTCCGTTTTGGACGTCGTCTTCAAGAACGCCAACTGTTTTTTCTCCACGGAGTGAGTTGTAAATATATTCTGTCGCGAAGATGTTTTTGATCATCTTGTCTTCAAAGACACCGCGGCCAGTTTCTGTATGTGCTAATTTCGCGAGTGCGACGTGTTGCTCAAGACCAGCGAGCGCCATCGCTTGTACGATTTCATCGATTTTCTCTTGGTCGAACGTCATCAACGTATCGAGTGCGGCGTGTGCACCCGCTACGAGCGTATCCACCATTTGTTCTGCCGTCGTTTCCACTTTTGCTTTCTCTTTGACTGCCATGTTAGGTTCCTCCTCATAATTGAGAGCTTTTAATGAACATATTGACTTGATGGAAGACACAATGTGATGACTGCTTTCAAGAGATTGTGCTTTCCTTCACATTCATAGAATACAATGTTTTTCAGAGTTTGTGGGTGACAACAATGTGAACTCTTTCACAATATTTTTTTGTCATTTGTTGATAGCCCTTGATTTTTAACTGTGTCCTCAGTAAAATCGAATACGTTTTCATGAAAACGAATAAATATTTTATGTAAACGCTTACATTAATTGTGTCGGTTCTATTTCTATGATGATGTATCAATCATCACATCAACCCGTTTTTAGGTTCAACTGCACCTAACTCGTGTATAATGAAAATAGAACCTAACTAGGAAGTGAATCTACTATGCCGAAACAAGATGCTGCGGACCAGTTCGTCAAACTGATCCCTTTAATTCGTCGTAAACTGCTACGTCGATCTGATTTCCCACAAATTCCGAACTTGAACTTCTCTCATTTCCATCTGTTGATGTTGATTGAGGACGAGGGGGCTGTCACAAATGGACGAATTAGTGAAACACTCTCCATCGCGCCGCCCAATGTTACCCCGCTCATCACGAAACTGTTAAATGAAGGTTATATTACACGCGTACCGGATGAACGGGACCGCCGTGTCATTTGGAACCAGTTGACAGAGAAAGGTGAGCGTATTTTACTCGAACGGAGAGACTCGTTCCGGAGGCTTTTTGAGGAGCGTCTCGCCTTTTTAAACGAGGATGAAACCGACCGCCTCATTGACAGTTTGAAGACGCTCACCGAGATTGTTGAGAAGATGGATAAGGGCGACGAGTAAAACTTTTCTCGTCAATTCACGCAACTTCTTATATAATCTGTAATGAATCTACGTACAAATGGAAAGAGAGATGACATGTAATGGGTCGTAAATGGAACAACATTAAAGAGAAGAAGGCGTCAAAAGACGCGAACACGAGTCGCGTCTATGCGAAGTTCGGTCGCGAGATTTATGTGGCCGCCCGCCAAGGGGAACCTGATCCTGAGTTGAACCAGTCATTAAAATTCGTTGTGGAGCGTGCGAAGACGTATAACGTGCCCCGTGCGATTATCGATCGCGCGATCGATAAAGCAAAAGGTGGCGACGAAGAAAACTTCGATGAGCTTCGCTATGAAGGATTCGGACCGAACGGTTCGATGGTCATCGTCGATACGTTGACGAATAACGTGAACCGTACAGCATCTGAAGTACGTGCGGCTTTCGGTAAAAACGGAGGAAACATGGGTGTCAGCGGTTCGGTCGCCTACATGTTTGATGCGACAGCCGTCATCGGTGTCAATCAAATGTCGGCAGACGATGTCCTTGAACTCATGATGGAACACGACCTTGACGTTCGTGACGTCATCGAAGAAGATGAGACGGTCATCGTCTATGCCGAGCCAGAAGCGTTCCATGCCGTTCAGACTGCATTCAAGTCTGCCGGGGTTGAAGAGTTCGCCGTCGCCGAGCTGACGATGCTCCCACAAAACGAAGTGTCGCTCGATGACGATTCGAAAGAGCAGTTTGAAAAATTAATCGATGTGCTCGAAGACTTGGAAGATGTTCGCCAAGTGTATCACAACGTCGATCTGTAACACGTAAGCGATAACTTTCACGAGTTATCGCTTTTTTTCATAATCGATTTGACAAGGGTCACATCATATGTTAAATTTCAAAAAGTCTTTATCATATTAAAGTGATACCAAGAGAAAGAAATTGTGAAAGGTGTTGGATGGATATGAACGCAGTATTACTTGCAGTCATCGTTTTATTTGCACTCGCCATTAGTCGTGTGCACATTGTATTGTCCTTAATATTAGCTGCGCTTGTCGGAGGGCTTGTTGGAGGGCTCGGATTTAACGATACGTTGACCGCTTTCAGCGACGGTCTTGGCGGCGGAGCGAGCATCGCCCTTAGCTATGCGCTTCTCGGAGCATTCGCCGTCGGATTGTCGAAGACGGGTCTACCAGACGTCTTAGCTGAAAAGTTAATTGCGATGTCAGGTCGTGACGTGTCAGGCAAGCGCGTGATGTACGTCAAAGCGTTCTTATTGTCGCTTCTCTTATTGTTGTCCATCAGCTCACAAAACGTACTCCCGATTCACATCGCCTTTATCCCGATCGTGATTCCGCCGTTACTTGTCTTATTCAATGAGTTGAAGTTAGATCGCCGCCTCGTCGCAACCATCTTGACGTTCGGTCTCGTGACACCGTATATGTTGCTACCAGTCGGGTTCGGTGGCATTTACTTGAACGAGATTTTGATTGCAAACGTTGAAGCGAACGGCTTAACTGTCGGAGACGTCAATATCATCTCGATTATGGGAATCCCGGCATTAGGGATGGTCGTTGGATTGATTGCCGCGTTCATTCACTACCGGAAACCACGAACGTACGAAACGATTGCACTCGGACCGTCTGACTATGAAGTTCGTCAAATGAGTGGTTTCAAGATGATCATGACACTTGTCGTCGTTCTTATCGTCCTCATCGTCCAATTGCAGACGGAGTCGATGATTGCTTCAGCGGTGACAGGACTAATCTTACTCTCGATTTTCCGCCTCATCCCTTGGTCAGAGGCCGATGACATCTTCACGAGCGGGATGCGCATGATGGCATTCATCGGTTTCGTCATGATTGCCGCTAGTGGATTCGCAGCCGTTATTCGTGAATCAGGTGCCATCGATCCGCTCGTCAACGGTGCGAGCGATTTGATGGGTGATTCTAAAATGATCGCAGCTCTTGTCATGTTACTTGTCGGACTCGTCATTACACTTGGCATCGGCTCGAGCTTCTCAACTGTTCCAATCATTGCGGCCATCTTCGTACCGCTTTGTGTACAGTATGGCTTCTCTGTCGAGGCGACGATTGCCATCATCGGGACTGCAGGTGCTCTTGGTGACGCCGGGAGTCCTGCGAGTGACTCGACCCTCGGACCTACGAGTGGATTGAACGCTGACGGTCAACACGATCACCTTCGTGAAACGGTTTGGCCAACGTTCTTACACTACAACATTCCACTCATCATCTTCGGGGTGATTGCCGCGATGGTGCTTTGATCATTTTTTCCGTCGTGAATAAATGGTTCCTAATAAAATCAGGATGAGAATAAACCAGATTCCCGTATACATGAGGATTTCGGTGAACATAAAACTCCTCCTAAACAAAAGATAAGGAGCGACAGTTGTCGCTCCTTTTTATGATGAGGTTTTTAAAACGGTCTTGCAAGTATCGAGATACGCATCGACCACTTCTGCCACCTCTCGTCCTTCTCGAATTGCCCATACAATCAGGCTTTGCCCCCGCTTCGCATCCCCAGCGACAAAGACGTTATCTGTTGCCGTATGGAAATCTTTCGTCTTCTCGACGCCGATTTTCCGCAACTCGTGCTCTGGTCGTTCAAATCCAATGGCGACGAGGATGAGGTCCGCCGGGTACGTCTCCATCGAATCTTCCTCTACGAAGAAAGTCGCTTGACCATCCGGGTTGACGACTTTCGTCATCCGTTCCGTTTCAATCCCTGTGACACGTCCTTCTTTCGTGACGATTTGGTTGGAGCGAATCAAATATGTTCTCGGGTCTTTCTCATAGACGGCGAGTGATTCCGCATACGCATAATCGGTCGTAAGCGTGTCAGGTTGAAGTGGCCAAGGTTTCTCTGGTGCACGGAGCAACCCTTTTGACGGGTGCTTCCCAAATTGAACGACTGATTTCGCACCTTGACGGATTGCCGTCGCCACGCAGTCCGCTCCTGTATCTCCTCCTCCGATGACGATGACATCTTTGTCTTTGGCGTCATAATCAGAGGCAAGTGGGGCCCCTTTACGTTCACGCATGGATGCCGTCAAATAATCCATCGCCATTTCAACGCCAGCGGCATCATCTCCGTCAATCCCGAGCGTGCGCTGTTTTTGAGCTCCGGTCGCCAAGATGACCGCATCGTATTCGTTTCGAAGTGATTCGACCGTTACATCCGTACCAACCTCGACGTTCGTTCGGATGACAATCCCCTCTTGTTCGAGTAACCGAATGCGACGTCTGACGACATCTTTATCGAGTTTCATGTTCGGGATGCCATACATGAGCAGTCCTCCCGCTTCATCCGACTTCTCGATGATGGTGACCGAATGACCCAATTGATTTAATTGATCAGCGGCGGCTAGACCAGCAGGGCCACTTCCGATGATGGCGACCGTCATTCCGGTTCTTCGATGAACCGGTCTCGGCTTCACCCATCCTTCTTCAAATGCCCGGTCGATGATTGTTCGCTCGATAGACTTAATGGCAACCGGATCTTCACTGATCCCGAGTGTACACGATCCTTCACACGGTGCCGGACAAACCCTTCCCGTGAACTCCGGGAAGTTGTTCGTCTCCATCAATCGATGGTACGCACCCATCCAGTCTGCTTTCGTGACAAGTTTGTTCCATTCGGGAATATAGTTGTGAATCGGGCATCCAATCGTCTCCTGACCAATCAAATCACCGACATGACAGAACGGTGTGCCGCAGTCCATACAACGCGCGGCTTGTTGCTGGACCGATTCGTCATCCATTCTCGTAGCATATTCGTCATAATCTCTCACCCGCTCTTCGACGTGACGTTCTGGCAGTGTCGTTCGCGCGATGTTCAAAAAGTTATGTTTCATACGGTACCTCCTTCTGTCACGATACGGAACAATTCAAGTGCTCGGTCGGCCTCACTCAATTCGGGACGATTTGCCTCAATTTGACGCATCACGTCTAAGACGTTCGCATAGTCTCTCGGAACGACTTTCACAAACTGTGAACGTACTTGTTCAAATGACTCTAAAATCGTCCGTGCCTTGACGCTATCTGTGTGGAATTGGTGCGCTTCAAGAAGCGCATAAATTTGTTCGATATCTTCATCGTCCAACTCCCGTACGACGGAAACAAGCTCCTCATTGACGAGTTGTTCATAGGCTTGCGCTCCGTAAATATAAGCTGTACCACCGGACATACCGGCCGCAAAATTTCGTCCAATCTGTCCGAGTACAAGTACAGTTCCACCGGTCATATATTCACACCCGTGATCCCCGACTCCTTCGACGACTGCCGTCGCACCAGAGTTACGAACGGCGAACCGCTCACCGACATGTCCGTTGAAGAACGCCTGACCGCTCGTCGCTCCGTACAAGCAGACGTTACCGGCAATCATTTGTTCACTTTCGTCAAACGGCGCATGCTTTTCAGCAATCAATGCCAGTTTCCCTCCGCTCAAGCCTTTGCCGATATAATCGTTCGCATCGCCAATGACAGAGATAGTGATCCCGTTCGGTAAAAATGCCCCCAGACTTTGTCCGGCAGATCCACTAAGGCGAAGTGAAATCGTATCGTCCGGTAAACCGACCTGACCATGAACTTTCGTCACTTCAAAACCTAACTGTGTTCCGACCGCTCGATCGGTGTTTCGGATGCGACCTACGAAGAACGTCGGTTGGCCAGAAGTGATGGAACGTGATACAGCTGGGATGAGCTTACGATGATCGTATGAACGGTATGCCGGATGAGTGAGTTCTTCTCGTTCCGGCAACGGTGTCGGCATCGAAAGCATTGGAGACAAATCTAGACGTCGCGCTTTCGGATGATTCGTCTTCCACACGCTTTCTTCGAGTAGATCCGTTCGACCGACCACTTCGTCTAGTGATGTGACACCGAGTGACGCCAAGATTTCCCGCACTTCTTCAGCCAAGAACGTCATCAAGTTGACGACATGCTCTGGTTTCCCCATAAATTTCTGACGAAGTACCGGGTCTTGGGTCGCCACACCGACCGGACAAGTATCTAAGTGACAAGCGCGCATCATGATGCATCCTAGGACGACGAGCGGTGCTGTCGCAAACGCAAACTCTTCGGCACCGAAGATGGCTGCCATGACGATATCGCGACCCGTCATAAGCTTCCCGTCCGTCTCGAGCGTGACTCTTCCCCGGAGTCCGTTCAATGCGAGCGTTTGATGTGTCTCTAGAAGACCGAGTTCCCACGGAAGACCTGTATGCTTAATTGATGTCTTCGGAGATGCACCGGTTCCACCGTCGTATCCGCTAATGACAATCGTATCCGCGTTCGCTTTCGCCACGCCTGCTGCAATCGTTCCAACCCCTGATTTCGAGACGAGCTTGACACTGATTTTTGCATTCGGGTTCACATGTTTTAAATCAAAAATGAGTTGTGCCAAATCCTCGATCGAATAAATATCGTGATGCGGAGGCGGCGAGATGAGTCCGACGCCAGGGACCGATCCCCGGACTTCGGCGACCCATGGATACACCTTGTTCCCTGGAAGTTGTCCACCTTCCCCCGGTTTTGCCCCTTGTGCCATCTTGATTTGAATCTCATCGGCATGATATAGATATTCTGCCGTCACGCCGAAACGTCCACTCGCCACTTGTTTGATGCGGCTGATGCGCTCGTTCCCGAATTCATCCGGGACAAAGCGAGCACGGTCTTCCCCACCTTCACCTGAGTTACTTTTCGCACCAATTTGGTTCATCGCAATAGCGAGCGTCTCATGTGCTTCTTTCGACAAGGATCCGAACGACATCGCCCCCGTCTTAAAGCGGCGTACGATTGACGTGATCGGTTCCACCTCATCAATCGCCACCGGACGTTGTTCCTTAAACGCGAACAACTGACGGATAAATTGTCCCGACGACTCATGCAACTTCACGTAGGCATCGTAATATTTTCGCTCATTCTCACGGCAGGCGCGTTGCAACAAGTGAATCGTCTTCGGATTGAACGCATGCTCCTCTCCGTCTGCACGCCATTGGAAGTCACTTCCCGCTTCGAGCGGGCGGTTCGTCTCATATGCGTCTTTGTGGAGTGTTTTTGCCTCGTCTTCTAATTCAACGAATCCGATTCCTGACAGCTGAGACGTCGTTCCTCGGAAATGTGTTTCAATCAAATCACGGTCTAATCCGACCGCTTCGAAGATTTGAGCCCCACGATAACTTTGAATCGTCGAGATTCCCATTTTCGACATGATTTTGACGATGCCTTCAACGACAGCTTTTTGATAGGAACGAATTGCCGCTTCAAACGAATGAGTGATTTGTTCATGTTCGACCAAGTGTTGAATCGTCGCATAGGCAACGTAAGGGTATACCGCATCGGCTCCATAACCGATCAAAGTCGCAGCCTGATGCACTTCTCGCACTTCACCACTTTCACAAATCACGCTACAATTCGATCTCAAGTTCTCACGAATCAAATGTTGGTGAACGGCACTGAGCACGAGGAGCGCCGGCATTGCAGCCCGATCACGAGACATATAACGGTCAGATAGGACAATGACGTTCGAACCATTTCGTACAATTTCGCTGACGTGTTGCAAAAGGGATTCAAGCGACGCCTCTAAATCATTTGTGAACGTCGTATCGACGCGTGCGAGTTTGAGTCGCTCACTAATTTGATCGAGTGTCGAACCATCGATGATTGGATGATCCAGCCACACACGTTTCGCATGACCACGTCCGGTATGGACCGGATCACCTTGCGGACCAATCCAAGTGAACGTCGCTGTGACAATTTTCTCCCGTAAGGCATCAATTGGCGGGTTCGTCACTTGCGCGAAATGTTGTTTAAAGTAATGGAAGAGCGACCGAGGACGGGTAGAGAGAACTGCGATTGGTTGATCATGCCCCATCGACCCAATCGGATCTTTCTCGTCGTTGATCAATGGAATCATATACTGTTCGATATCCTCTTTTGTATACCCGAACGCGCGTTGCACACGATCGAGTTCTGAGACGTCTTGTTTCTGAACACCTCTATCTTCCACTTTCATCATTTGTTTGAGCCATTTATGATACGGCTCCGATTTTGCAATCGTCTCCTTGATTTCCTGATTGGGAATCAAACGTTTCTCAATCAAGTCGATCAAGAGCAATTGTCCAGGTCGTAGGCGCTGTTTTGATTTGACGTTCTCGGCATCGACAGGGATGACTCCTGTCTCTGATGACAGGATTAATTCTCCGTCTAATGTTTCGACGTAACGCATCGGGCGTAACCCGTTACGATCTAAAATTGCACCGATCTGTCGCCCATCGGTAAATACTACGCCCGTTGGACCATCCCACGGCTCCATGATGGATGAGTGATATTGGTAGAAGTCACGTTTGAGCGGTTCCATCTTACCTTCAACAAACGGTTCGGGAATTAACATCATCGCCGTATGCGCAATCGATCGACCGGTGCGTGTGAAGAACTCGAAGGCATTATCGAGCATCGACGAGTCACTGCCCTCCTCTTGGAGAACTGGGAACAAATGATTCACATCCTCAAACAAATCGGTCGATGTGACCCCTTCGCGCGCTCGCATCGCATCGATATTGCCTCGTAACGTGTTGATTTCTCCATTATGGACAATCATCCGGTTTGGGTGTGCACGTTCCCATGAAGGAAACGTATTTGTTGAGAAGCGAGAGTGAACGATTCCGAACGTGCTCTTATAATGCGGTGATTGCAAGTCCAAATAAAAGGCATCAATTTGAACTGGCGTCAGCATTCCTTTATATACAATCGTTCTCGTCGACAGGCTCGCAATATATAAGTTTAGCGATTCAACTTTTTCAATCTTTCGTCGGAGTTCATAGAACACACGTTCATTCGCATCTTCATCGAGAAACGGACAAGAGATGAACCACTGATAAATGACCGGTTGCGTCACGCGTGCATGTTCCCCGATTTGCGTTGCGTCCACGGGTACTTCTCGCCACTCGATGGTCGAACAGTCTAATTCATCTGCCATGCGTTCCATCAAATTTATTTTTTCCTTTAGCCGATCGTCTGATGGCTGAAAAAAAACCATTCCGACAGCGTAACGACCAGGTGACGGAAGGTTCATCGTTTGCGTGAAAAGTTCATGTGGGATTTCGGTCATAATACCCGCACCATCACCGGCATCGATGACACCTTGCCCTCCTCGGTGCTCTAATTTACACAGCATCGAGAGTGATTTACGGACAATCTCATGTTTTTTTAGTCCGTTTAAATTGACGTATAATCCAATCCCGCACGCGTCTTTCTCAAATCTTGAGTCATACAGTCCAACTCGACTCATATCATCGACCCCTTTCACTCACAGTTTCGTAATTAACATTTTGTTCTAAATATTCTGAAAAATCAAGGGGACTGTATGTGTTTTTGCATAATAGGAATTGAATTTGTTATCATTGAAAGCGTATACACGACTGATATCAATAGGTTTTGTTGTTTTAGTTATGTTAGATAAAGAATAAATATCCATGAATATTATTTATTTATAGGTTCTCGAGAACTCAAAAAGGATATCTGTTAAGATATCCTTTTCTAACTTAATGTTCTACTGTTTTACGTGGATGATGTAGAAACGATTTCGGACGCTTCCACAAGATCAAACCGATATATCCAATCGCGAGCAGTGCGAGCGCACTGACGATGACGACATACAGTGTTCCCTCTTCGATTCTTGCAAAAATACCAATATAGGCCCAGACGAATACGAGTGGATAGATGAAATCGTGATGCCACCACATAAAGAGTAGGGCTAATACAACACCGACCATCAGCATGAGAGATGTCCATGCAAGTTCATCAAGACCTAATAAAGAAGTGATCTGTTCTGTCTTCATCACGACGAACGTATTGACAATCGTTGCGACCGACACCCAACCGATATAGATCGAGAACGGGAAACGATCGAGCCAACTTGTAGATGTGCGGAATGCAATATAGTATAGCCAGCATAGAGACGCTAAGAATGCCACCATGATTACGAGCGAGAGTACGAACCACTCATTCGTAAACGCGAGAAGCCACAATCCGTTCAACACACATGAAATCAGGAATCCTGCTTTCATACGTTCGGCCTGTCGATTCGCCGTCGTCCCTTTTTTCAATTGTAAGACTAACCAGACAAGTAATGCGACATAGATGACGCCCCAAATGGAGAAGGCGTAACCCGCGGGTTTAAAGTAGATGTCAATCCGGTCTGAAACCGCGGCATTATCACCGCTCGCAAAATAATTGATGACGACGGTCGCTAGAAAAGCGACCCAGTTGACAATTGGCCATTTTGATAAGTCCATAAGCATGATCTTCTGAATGAAGATCAAACACCTCCTTTTAGCAACATAATAATCATTACCCGCATACATGTGACTCTACACGTAGAAAGGGGCTCGCAAATGCGAGCCCCTTGTTATTAAAAGTCGATTTCGTCCGGATCTGGTCCAAGACGTTCACCTGTCGCCACCTGGTCGATTTTTGCCAAATCGTCCGCGTCGAGTGAAAAATCGAATACATCGAAGTTTTCACGGATGCGGTGCGGTGTCACCGACTTCGGCAATGCGACATGACCTGACTCGAGGTGCCAACGAAGCACGACTTGTGCAGGCGTTTTTCCATGCTTCTCCGCAATTTCTGAGAAGGCATCGATCTCTAAAAACTTCCCTTGCATAAGAGGACTCCACGCCTCAATTTGAATGCCTTCATCCTGGCAATAGTCCAACAAATCCGGTTGTGGAAGTTGTGGATGAAGTTCTACCTGATTGATGAGCGGTGCCATCAGTCCTTCTTCTTTTAACGTCTCAAGATGATGTTCTTTGAAGTTGGATACACCGATTGCTTTAATCTTTCCAGCTTCATATAGTTCGATCAGGTCCTTCCAAGCATTGACGAAACCATCAACAGGCCAGTGAAGCAGACAAAGGTCTAAATAGTCTGTCTGGAGGCGTCTAACCATCAACAGGCCAGTGAAGCAGACAAAGGTCTAAATAGTCTGTCTGGAGGCGTTTTAATGAGTCTTCAAACGCTTCTTTCGTCTTCCCTTCACGAATATCATCATTCCAAATTTTCGATGTGATGAATAGGTCTGAACGGTCGATTCCAGAGATTTTAATCCCTTTTGCGACGCCTTCTTCATTTTTATAAATGGCAGCCGTATCGATATGGCGATAGCCAGTCTTGAGTGCCTCGACGACAGCAGCTGGTGCCTCTGTCTCATTGTCGACTTGCCATACCCCAAACCCAATCATCGGAATCTCTACTTTGTTTCGTAATGTAGCATATAACATTTCATTCATCCCCTTTTCTTTCTAACGAGCTGATTGTATCATACCCGACAATTTATTTCGGAAAACTAAATCGTTAAATCTTTTCGGGTAAAGCGGATGAATGAGAGTGCTGAAAAGACGATTAACAAGCCGATTAACCAAATAAAGTGAACATCACCGAACTCTTCACGCATGATGGCCGGAGCATCGAAGAGAGAAAAGAAAGAGATGTTCCCTAACCATTCGAACTGCTCGCTTACTCCGTTGATGATATTCACCATCAAGAAGAACGTGAAGATTCCGCCGGTCACCATATAAGATTTACTACTGTCATCAAACAGACTGGCCAGCATATAGGCAACGACCCCTAATACGAGAAGCATGAGCGCTCCGTTCAATTGAAGCATCCATAAAACCGCATAGTCGATTTGTAAATCGAATAATACATCTGCCGCCATGAGACTGAAGCCATTTAACCCGACAAACAAGCCAACTGCAATGATCAGGATGACGAACGTAGACCATACATATGTGACACGAGAAATCGGAGCTGCCATATACAGCATGATTTCACCTGAATCGACCGGTTTAGCAAGAAGTTTCGAGGCGAACGTCAACGCAAACAACACGGCAAGTACATAAAAAATCAATCCATAGTAATTACTCGACAATAAATTGAGCAGATTATCCATCGCCATCGTCGCATCGATTTGAAACACTTCGAGCAACTCAGGCGGTAGTGACTCTAATTTCGCCTCGATCAGTCCCGTTTCCTGAATGGATGGGAATATAGCAGCCAAAAAGAAGAGATAGACACTTGTCCCGACTGAATAACCGAGAATCCAACTGCGATTCTGTTTAAACATTGAGCGTATTAACATTTATGTCGCCTCCCCGTAATACTGCATAAACAAGTGTTCGAGTTCGTCAGCGCCACTCTCCAATGAACGAATCTCATAGTCGGCAAGCGTTCGAATCAAGTTGTTCAAGTCTTCTGGCGACGTGATGGCGACTTCTACGTGTATTCCATCTCGTGTTCCAGTAGTTTTGGCGAATCGGATTGCCTCTGACTCGGAAGAAAACTCAATTTGATATCGTTTTACACTGTGTTGTCTTAGTTCTTCCATATCTTCCTCAATGATGATGCGCCCGTCTTTAATCAATGCGGCTCGATCACACGTCCGCTCCATTTCAGGAAAATGGTGAGAGCTCATCAAAATCGCCTTACCTGCTTCTTTTTCTTCGATTAGCCAATCAATCAAACGTTCTTGCATGAGCGGGTCGAGTCCGCTCGTAGGCTCATCCAGAATATAGACGGGTGCCTCTTTCATGAAGCACGTGATGATGGCGAGCTTTTGTTTCATCCCTTTAGACATCTTCCGAACTTTCGTCGACTCATCGAACGCGAATCGCTCTCGAAGTCGTCGCTCTCGTGCAGGATCCGTTTTATGCAAATGACGCGTTAAACGAATGATTTCTTCTCCAGTCATATGTTGTGGATAATTGATTTCCCCAGGCAAATAACCGACATTTCGTTTGACCTGCTCGGTTTCGCTCCAGCAGTCGAACCCGTTAATGGTTGCTCTGCCTTCACTTGGTTTCAACAGACCCATTAGATGACGAATCGTCGTCGATTTCCCAGCACCGTTCGGTCCGATGAATCCAAAAATCGTTCCGGGTAACACATCGAGTGTCACATCAAAAATACCGTGGGTTGCATCGAATCGTTTTGTTAATCGTTCAATCCGAATCATCACAAACCCTCCTTTTTTGAAATATAAGATTAATATGATTACAAAACTAGTATATCACGTTCTTTTTTGAAATGGAAATGGTATATTTATTACAAAACTACAGAAAGGAGCGCTCCGACCAATGGACGGATTCGCAAAACGCACCGAAGAAAAAAGACAGGCCATCTTACGTGCCGCATATGACTTGATGACGGAGAAACAATCTCGGTTTACCGTTAGTGAACTCGCCAAGCAAGCTCATGTCTCACCTGTCTCGATCTATAATTACTTCGGCTCGAAAGAACAAGTCATCATTGAAGTGTTACAACAGATGACGGAAGAACAAATGAGCTGGATTGATGAACAAATCGAGTCGAACGCTCCGTTTGATACGTTACTCGTCGATATATTGAAACGAAAAATCAAAACGGCCGTTCTTTTTGATGAGACCATTACCACAATGATTCAACAGGATCCAAACTGGGAGCAGTTGGCGTCCCGTGGTTATGCATCTTTCGCCCGTTTGATTGAATACGGGAAACAAAAAGGGGCGATCGATGCCACATTATCGACCACATCTTATTTACACTATGTTCAATTGATGCAGCAGGCCATCCTATCCGACCCACATTTTTCAATCGGGGACATGAAAGAGACGATGGAAGACTATTTTCATTTCTTTTTGAACGGGGTCATCAAACGCTAAAAAGGTGACTGTCTATAAAGAGACAGCCACCTTTTCTTATGCTTTGAATATAAAGTCTTCAATCGGATAGAGTGAAAGGTCCACTTCACATTCACCCGTCAGGACGAGGTCACTTAACACTTTTCCGATGAACGGACCGACCGTCAAACCGGATGACCCTAGACCGTTCGCCACAAGCAATTGATTCGCCCTTGGTACTCTCCCGAGTATAGGAATGGAGTTCGATGTGACCGGGCGGAAACCGACTTTCGTCTCGATGAGTTCTGCTTCCGCAAGTCCTGGTGCTGATTCAAGCCCTTTCGTCAGCACTTCGTGGACACCAATCGCCGTCGGGCGAACATCGAACGCTTTACCTTTCTCATGGGTCGAGCCGATGACGACCTTCCCATCTTCAAATCCAAGTAGATAACGTCGCCTTGGCGGCATGACAACCGGCCAATTCGAGGCATCGGTATCTTTTAACTGAACGTGAACGAGTTGCGCCTTTTCTCCGTCGACACGAACCGTATATCCGAGAGGTTGTAACAGCTCCGGAAGCCACGCTCCAGTCGCAAGGATGATTTCATCCGCTTCATAAAACACCTCATCACACTCGACGCCAATCGCGTCCCCATCGGTCAACCGTGCCGAACCGTATACAAATTTCACACCACGCTTCATAGCGACTCGTTCAAGTGCTGCACGGAATTTCCCACCATCCACACGTGCGCCACCTTTGACTAGAAGCGCATCATATTCATCTGATAGTGGAGGGAAAAGACGTTGTGCCTCTTCTGCTGTCAATCGTTCTAAGTCACCGATTTCTGGTGCTTCTTCGCGACGAACCATCGTCCGCTCCATCATTTGATCAAGTTTGGACTCTTCATGGAGTGCAAGTGTCCCGACACGCTTGTATCCGGTGTCTGTCTCCCCTTCAGTTTCCAACTCTCTCACGACATGCGGATAATAGTGCGCACCACCTTTAGCGAGTGCGTACCAAGCTTTATTACGCCGCTGCGCAATCCAAGGACAAACAATTCCCGCTGCCGCATCTGTCGCCCGTCCTTCCTCCTTACGGTCGATGACCGTCACGTCAGCTTTTCCTGCTAAATGATAGGCTGTGGAGACACCAACGATGCCCGACCCAATAATCACAATTTTCTTCATCATGTACCTGTCTTTTCAGACAGATGAACACATCCTTTCGTGAAAAAATCATCGACCCAATGGATCGATGATTGATTGTTATTCTCTCATCGCTAGACGATACAGTAAGTCTAGCAATTCAATATACAACCAGACGAGCGTGACGATTAAACCAAACGCCGCAACCCATTCCAATTGTTTTGGTGCCCGCTCTTCGACTTGACGTGCGATGAAATCAAAGTCTAAGACGAGTGCGAGCGAAGCGACGATGACAATGACAAATTGAACACCGATGGCAAGCGGGCTAGAACCTGTCATGAACGCCAATCCTGAACCGAATAGGCTCATGACGAGTTGGACAAGGTACAATAACATGACCGTAAACATAGCAGCCATGACCCCTGCTCTGAATTTTTGCGTCACTTTGACAAGACCTGTCGTATAGACAAACCACATCGCAAAGGCGACGACGAACGTCGTCATGACGGCACGACCGACAATACCAGGGACCATCGCTTCAAAGAAGTATGAGATTGAACCGACGAAGACACCTTCGACAATTCCGTAGAGCGGCGCAACGATCGGTGCCGTATTCGGCTTGAACGTGATGAGTAACGCAAAGATGAAACCGAGGATGAGTGACCCGATCATGAGCGGGAACAAAAGCCCTTCCCCGATTGTAGGAACGACGAGCCATGTCGTTCCGGCTGCCGCTGTGACGAGAAGAAGCAAAGTGAACACTTTTGACCATGTTCCTGCTTTCGTCATCGGCTCAGCACTGTAAGCTGTAGACTGCATTGATTTACGAAGTAGTGGATTCGATTTTAAGTTCAACGTTGTATAGCTCCTTTATGATTCAATTACTGTTTTGCGAACACGTCGATAAACGCACGCATGTAGTCTGGTAAATCGGGTGGTCGACGACTTGAGACGATATGTCCATCGACGACAACAGGTTCGTCATGCCAAATGGCACCTGCGTTTTCCATGTCATCCTTAATTCCTGGTGTACTCGTGACGTTTACCCCGTCCAAAATATTCGCTGAAATCAAGACCCATCCAGCATGGCAAATTTGACCGATTGGTCGTTTTTGTTCATCCATATAACGAACGAAGCCTTTCACCGAATCAAAACGGCGCAACAAATCAGGTGACCAGCCACCTGGTACGAGAATCGCATCAAATGATGTGATGTCCACATCATCAAATGATACGTCCGACTTCGCTGGCACACCATATTTACCGATATACGCATGGTCAGCCTTCTCTCCGGCTAAAATGACATGCGCCCCTTCTTCACGAAGACGGTGTACGGGATACCAAAGTTCTAAATCCTCGAAGTCATCACTGACAAGTTGAAGGACTTTCTTTCCTTGTAGTTTCATCAAACCCCTCCTTCTATTCATTCCCCATTATACCCGAAACCGAGAGTCGCGAAAACGAAGAATCGTTGTTGTTTTTTCAGGATATGGATGGAATACGCTCCTAGATACTATATCTTGTGTTATCCTTTAGTCATCGAAGATTTAAAAGGAGGTTCATCACCTTATGAAGCAATATCATGATTTATGTCGACATATCCTCGAAAATGGAGTAGTGAAAGAAGACCGTACCGGAACAGGGACGACCAGCGTTTTCGGCTATCAAATGCGATTCAATTTACAGGAAGGGTTCCCTTTGATCACGACGAAAAAGTTACATACTCGTTCGATTATCCATGAACTTCTTTGGTTCATCTCAGGGGAGACGAACATTCGTTATTTACAAGAGAATGGAGTGCGAATTTGGAACGAATGGGCAGATGAAGAAGGAAATCTCGGCCCGGTATACGGCTCACAGTGGCGCTCATTCCCACGCCCGGACGGCTCGTCCGTCGATCAACTGGCGCAAGTGATTGAACAAATCAAGACAAACCCTGACTCGAGACGGTTGATCGTCTCGGCATGGAATCCTGGACAACTCGATGAGATGGCCCTACCGCCATGTCATTTACTTTTCCAATTCTATGTCGCTGATGGGAAGCTCTCTTGCCAGTTGTATCAACGAAGCGCCGACACATTCTTAGGTGTTCCATTCAACATCGCATCGTATGCACTTTTGACACATATGGTCGCTCATGTAACCGGCCTAGAAGTTGGCGATTTCGTCCATACCCTCGGAGATGCTCATATTTATCATAACCATCTCGAGCAAGTGGAACTTCAACTGTCGCGTGACCCGCGTCCGTTACCACAACTCAAGATTGTCCGTGACGTACCTTCAATTGAATCATTCCGTTTTGAGGACTTTGAGATTCTCGGATATGATCCACATCCACATATTAAAGGAGAAGTGAGCGTATGATTTCGCATGTGGTCGCGTACGGACTCAATCGGGAAATCGGGAAAGACAATGATTTATTGTGGCGATTGCCGGATGATTTGAAACACTTCAAATCTGTCACGTCTGGTGGCACCGTCGTCATGGGAAGAAAAACGTTTGAATCGATTGGGAAGGCGTTACCGAACCGACGGAATATCGTCGTGACGTCCGATCCTAATTTTAAAGCAGATCACATTGAAGTGTGGCATGATTTAGAACGTCTCATCGAAGAAAGTCAAAACGAGGAATGGTTTGTTATTGGCGGCGCGACGCTATATGAACAGACCATGTCGATGACGCGTCGAATTTATGCCACCGAAGTAAAATCCACGTTCGAAGCAGACACGTATTATCCTGAACGGAGCGGTTCATGGACGATCCAAAGTCAGACAGATCATCCGCAAGACGAAAGACATGCATATGCCTTTTCGTTCATACAATACAACAAAGAGGTCGGAACATAACCAACCCTCTTTAAGGGTTATTTTGCACTTCTGCCGATACGTGTGGCAATGCACTTTCATACGTTCATAGTCATAAACACCAAGACGATGCCATTTTTCTTGAAGATATACTTTTAAATCTTGATTGCAAATCAAAATATTTCATAGAATACTCTTCTTTACATAGGAGTACCTTCAAATTTTTGGTTTGACCACATTAACTTTATCAAAGGTCTACAATCTGTGTATTCCAAAATCCATGTATGAGCCCACAAAAAAGAGGTCATCGAGAGTGAACACATTTCTCCCGATGATCTCTTTGCTATACATCTACTATTATGTCCCTATTCTCACATTTTCTTCCTTCATTTCTCATGATCCTTCATAAATGTCACGTCTGTT